>JAYVOX010000688.1:0-3595 GCA_043757695.1 Schlesneria sp. | reverse complement strand
ACCGTTCGCTCCCAATGGCGAGCAGCAGCGGATGGACTCCCGCCGCGTCCACCGCATGAATCGCCTTCACGCCCGCGATGACCGTCGGAATGATCGGCCCCGTGATCTCATGAATGATCGCTCCGAAAGACGTGTCTTCCTGCGGTGGTCTCCCCACAACCGTGAACGGCCAGATCGCATCACGTCGGTGATAGACACGATTCACCTCCATGACGGGGAACTCGTGTTGCAGGCTGTAGTAGCCGAGATGATCCCCGAACGGGCCTTCGAGTTTGGTGCGACTCGGGTCGATCGTGCCGCTGATGCAGAAGTCGGCATCGGCATAGATCGGCAATTGGGAGGATGGGCACTCCTGCCCGTCCGGTCGTTTCTTTCGCGATACCATTTGCACCGCGCGTCGTCCCAGCGCCGCTCCGAACAACAGCTCCGAGAGTCCGTCCGGCAACGGCATCACGGCGGCGAGTGTCATCGCGGGCGGACCACCGACGAAGATGTTGACTCTCAATTTCTCGCCGCGCGCAATCGCAGCGGCATGATGGAAGCCGATGCTGCGGTGAATCTGATAGTGCAGCCCAATCTCCCGATTCGGCACGTAGTCGTTGCCGCTGAGCTGCACGCGGTACATGCCGAGATTCGAGTTCTTGAATCCCGGTCGATCGGGGTGCTCGGTGTAGACCTGCGGCAGTGTGATGAAGGCCCCGCCGTCGTTGGGCCAACTCTGAAGCTGCGGCAACTGATCGAGCGTCGTCTCGCACTCCACGACCGGTCCCGACCGCACGCGCCGCGTCCACATCGACCACAACGTGCGCGGCACGTCGAGATATCGCAGCGGATGTTTGGCGAGTTCACTCGGGTCGATCTTCAGCTCGACCAGATGCCGCACCGCGTCGAGAGCATCTCGAAACAAAAACTGCGTTCGGTCGAGTGTGCCAAACAAATTCGAGACCATCGGAAACCGACAGCCCTTCACGTTCGCAAACAACAGCGCCGGCCCCCCCACCAAATAAACCCGCCGCTGAATCTCCGCCGCCTCCAAACACGGATCAATTTCCGCGTCGATACGAACGAGCCGCCGATGCCGCTCCAAGTCAGCCACACACGCTTGCAGACTGCGATAACCCATGAAAGACGTTCGGAACGGGAGAGTGAGGAAAGTGTGCTGCGCCAGTGTCTGTCTTAGTCAGGCTACGAGGAGCAGCAGCCCGACATTTCAGGATCACCAGATCGAACGAAAGCCGGACGGGCAAGAGTGCCCATCCTACAGAAGCGTGATGGACTACTTCGGCGAGACCTTCAGCGTCACCGATTTCGCAGCGGCCTTGGCGGCGAGTTCGATGGGGAGCTTGAACCTCACCGAATCGACTTTGCAAAGGCCTCCTTTGCCGTCGCGGCAGTAGCCGTAGGTCAGCGTGACGAGCAGCGTGGCGCGGCCGGTTGGTTTGGTGACGGGGATGCGGAACTGGGTGGACTCACCGTCGGTGGTCGCTTCTGTGCGTGTGTTCAACAGGTCGGCGGCGATCAGTGATTGCTCCCCCTCGACGGCGAGGCGATACGTGACCGGCAGCAGTCCGTTGAGCTTGTAGCCTGCGGGGAGAGTGAACTCGACGTTGATGTCGATACCACTGCTCGACGCGATCTGTTGTGGAGCGAGTTCCACCGTGCGGACATTGGCGCTGGCGGTGTGTTGCTCGGCGACGGGCTGCGGTGCGGTGAGGCCCTCGATGGGGAACTCGCGCGCTTTCTTCGTGGCCAATTCCACGGCCACGATCCGCAGATTGTTCGTGTCGGCGATGAAGAGCGTTCCGTCGGCGATGGCCATCCCGGCCGGTTCCGCAAGCTGCAGTGGGTTGAGGGCGGTCCCGCTCTGGCCGGTGCCGAGCCACGTGATCGCTTCGCGCGTCTTAAGGTCCACGAACTTGATCTTGTGGTTGTAGCTGTCGGCCACGAACAAGCCACCGTTGTGAAAGAGGATGCCGAGCGGATGCTGAAAGCGGGCTTCGTCCTTCGCACCGTCCACGTCACCAAATTCAAACAGCGTCCGCCCGTTGGGCAGACTGTGCGGACCAACAGGCGTGGAGATTTTGCCGGTCGGGTTTTCCAAATCGTTCTTCGGGTCGGTTGTGATCTGCCGGACGGACGAGCCTTCGCTATCGACGACGTACAGGTTCTTCCCGTCGGTCGTGATGCCCGACGGTTGAGCGAGCGCCCCCTGATCGAGTTCTCCATTTTGGATGTCCTCGCGCCCCGAACCAGCGTACTGCCAGATCGTATTCGACCCGAGCTTGTGCGCCCAAATCTGATGCGGTCCGGCCATCGCGACGTAGAGGACACCATCGACTACGCTCAAGTCCCACGGACTGTTCAGCGCGGTCTTGAGCAAGTCGCCGCCCGGCGCGCGAGTCCGAGCCTGCTCACCGGTCCCAGCCAGTGTCGAGACGGTTTTCTTCGCAAGGTCCACCGTGCGGAGTTGATGGTTCTCGGTGTCGGCCACGTAGAGCGTGTCACCGATCAGCGTCATCCCTTGGGGATGATCGAACTGCGCCTCCGAATAGCTGCCATCTTTCGAGCCGATCGCGCCGCTGCCGATCACACTCAGGAGCTTCCCTGCCAGCGAACTGACCACAATCCGGTTGTGGTTACTGTCCGAAATGAACAGCCGTTTGCCAGCCTCATCGGCCAACACCTTGCCGGGAAATCGCAGCGGACTCGCCGTCACCTTGCTCCGCTCCAGATCGAACTTCACGGGCGTTTCGTCGAGCGTTCCCTTCGCCTTGTGATATGCGATGAGTTTCTGCACAACCGAATCCAGCAGTTCGCGATTCCCTTCGCCCGAGACATAGCCGCAGTACTGCCCTTCGGGATCGACGAGGACCAGCGATGGCCACGCTTTCACGCCGAACTTCCGCCAGACGATCATGTTGGCATCGTTGATGACGGGATGCTCGATCTCATATCGCAGGATCGCCTTGCGGATGTTGCCCGTCTCCTTCTCGTTGTCGAACTTGGCCGAGTGAACGCCGATGACAACGATCTCCTTGCCGTACTTCTTTTCGAGGAAGTCGAGGTCGGGCAACACGTGCATGCAGTTGATGCAGCAGAAGGTCCAGAAGTCGAGCAGCACGATCTTGCCTCGCAGATCCTTCATCGAAATCGGCCCGCCGGTGTTGAGCCACTCGACGCCGCCATCGAGTTCCGGCGCGGGAAAGCGATTCGGGAACGGGTTGTCGTTCTTTCCCGGCACGCCATCCGCCGCTTCTTCGTCAGCGGGCTTCTCGGCTGTCTTCGGCTTGCCACTCGCCGCTTTGCCAGCAGTCGCCTTCTCAGTTTTCTTCGCACCGGTTTCCTGTGCTTCCGCGCGACGACATGAACCAACCGGATCGCAGGCCATCGCGCCGACCAACATCAACAGCGCGAGACGACGAACGAACCGGGACGACAACAAAGACAAAGCAAACAACATGAGCGGGTTCTCCAAACGGGCGAAGGTGAACTCGGGGGTGAGACAACGGGCGGGACATCAGGCTGGAGGACGGGCACTCTTGCCCGCCCGACTTTGGGCTTGCGCGCGACGAACAAGAGGACGGGCAGGAGTGCC
>JAYVOX010000687.1:0-13509 GCA_043757695.1 Schlesneria sp. | reverse complement strand
TGAGCTTGAAGCTGCTTGCGGTCGTTGATCGGCTCGACCAGTTCCAGCCGTCCGCCGAGCGCACTGTTCACCATGAAGTTGAGCTGCCCCGGTGTCAGATCGGCGAGGCCGCCGCGAAGCTGATTCAGGAACTCACCGCGCAGCCGGTCGCAGTCGTCGCTCTGCTGGAAGTAACTGTTGTTGAAGATGCGGTACGCGAGATCGCTGTGATGCGGATGCCGCACGAAAAACCGGGTCGCCTCGGCAAGCAGACCGAACCAGCGTTCATCGGCCCGCTGGAACGAGATGTTGTACGCGCTCCCCTGAGTGAAGTTAATCGCCGATTCCAACCGGGCACGCTGCGCGGGCGAGAGCTTCCCGGCGACGCGGGCCTCCTTCAGCCATTGCTCGACCAGCGCGTTGGCCGCGTCGAGTTTGTCGTTGTAGACCAGTGCCGAGACATGCTGGGCATAGGCCGATTGGTAGGATGTCGATTCGGGATTTCGGGCGATCCATTCGGTGGTGAACTTCAGCAACCGATCCCATTGTCCGCGCGTGCGATAGAGGTCCGTCAGCGACGTGCGGAGCGTTTCGTCCTCGTAGTCGGGCCGCTCGATTTTGCGGTCGATCTCGTTCCGCAGCCATCTCTCGGCGTCATCGAACAGCCCCATGTTTCTCAATCGCTGCGCGACATCCTGTTGCCAGTGGACGTGCCACCGAGCCTTCTCGACCATCGACTTCCGTAGTGCGAGGGCCTCTTCGGAACGGCCAAGAGCGTCGAGTGAGCCGAGAAATTTCTCCTGCCAGCGGACCATCACATCGAGTTCCGCCGCCTGCCGTTCGTAGACCGGCTTGATCAGATTCACGAGGTCCAGCATCTCGGAGCCAGTTCCGACTTGAGCCGCCTGACCGTGAATGTATTCGGCAAGATAAACCTCATCCTGCGTCTTGCCCGCCGCCAACTGTTTGGCCTCGACCAGGAATCGCTGCCGCGCCTCTTCGTTCCTTCGCATCGCGACGAGTACCGCCGTGCGAATCCACCGCACGCCCGGCTTCGCCGCCTTGTCCCCTCGCCCCGGCTCTGCGGGGAGAGGGTTAGGGTGAGGGGCCTTCTCTTTCGGCTTGATGCCAGCCAACGCCTCCATCGCGTCGATCTGCTTCAGCACGTCCTCCCACTGTTGGAGCGAGGCATAGTGCGCGGTCATCGTGATCCGGTCATCAAAGCCCGCCGCGCCATCGGCCACCTTCTGGCGAGCGACCGACAACTTCGTGACCGGTTGCTTCAGGAACTGCACGTGCGGCTTCGCAGCCAGTTCGGCGTTTGTTCGTTGCGCGTACTCCTCGGCGGACAGCACCTTCACGTCGAGTGTCGTTTCGTTCGTCTTCCGGCCTTTGTCATCGGTGACGATTCGGCGTCGAGCTAGCCAGCGTCCCGCGACTTCAACAAAGTCGTCGAACGTGGACGTGGCGAGCAGCTTTCCATCCTGATGCGACTCGTCTTTCAAGATCACGTGGCGAGCGGTGTCGATCAGCAGATGCTGCTCCAGTGTGGAATCCTTCCGACTCAGCTTCAGCAGCGCACGATCCTCACCCGCCGCTGCGACCTGCGCCTGATGGTTGCGATACGTCTCATGCAGCGCGCCGAGCGACCAGTCACTCAACCCTAGAACTCCCGGCGTGAGTTCGCCCGTGGCCGACGAACGGGTTCGCCCCAACAGCATCGCCAGCGAGAAGACGCCTCGTTCCTGACCCGTCGCGTAATTGACGAGCGTCTGCTGATCGAGGTCCAGCGTCCGCGTGAGCCATCCGGTCCGCGAGTACAGCGTCAGGTCGGTGTTCCTCGCCGATTGCCGCTGCCAACGCGGATCGAATGAGTTCACCGTCCGCTTCAACTCAACACCGCCCGCCAGTTTTGACAACGCTTCCGCGCGCAGCAGACTGCGCGACAGTGCGAGCGAGTCAGGCGACCAGCCTTCGGGATCGGGCAGCACGGGCGCGGCCTTGCCGGGACGGGCGGGCAGCGCGGGGAAGAGGTTGTTCAGCCAACTCGTGGTGTCGGGCTGATAGCCCTGATGATAGTCACGGCGAATCATCATCGACTTGGACGCCCGATGGCTCTTGAAATCCAAGCCTCCCGCCAATGCGAAGCGTTCCCGCTTATTCGACAGCCCGCGCGACCCCATCGGTTGGAAGGCCGCCTTCGCCTTCACAAGCATCTCGCCACCAGCGAAGCCGTTGTCGTCGAAGCTGAGTTCACTGCCTCGCTCTGCGGAAAGGCCACCAGCGGAAACGCGACCGGCGTCGTCGAACTCTGAAAACTCCTGCACGGAGTCTCCCACTTGTTTGAGCCCCTTGCTGATCTCCTGACGGTCCTCTTTCCCCGAGTCGTCTCCAAAGCCGAGGCTCAGCCCGCCGGAATCCAACACGTCGAGTCGGTCGCCTGCGGATCGATTTAGCTTGTCGCGGCTGTCCGACAGTTTCTCACCATCGCTGAGCATCACCGTACCATTGGTGACGAAGAGGCTTTCCACTTCGAGTCCGAAGTTATCGCCATCCATGTCAAATGCAGTACCGCGATACTTACCTCCTTCTCCGCCCCTTCCACCGGCGAAGCCCCAGTGCATACCGCCCATCGGCCCGGACATCGGAGCCGAGTCGCTGGACGACATCGGCATGTTGTAGTCGCCGAGATAGTCGTGCCGACCATTCATCCGCCGCGCCTCGTCATACACCTGCACCTGCTGCTGGAACGCTTGCGGATTGCGACCGAGACCCGCGAGGCTGCGCAGCACCTGCCGTCGGATGCCGAGACGCCAATCTCCCGCCCGCTTCATCTGTTGCTGAACCAGTTCAAAGTTCGCGTTGTCGCGTCCCTGGGCAAAGAACCGTTCGCCGTCGCGCATCTCGTAACGGCGCTTCACGCCAAACCGTTCGCGGTCGGCATCGGTCTCCAGCACGAGGAGCGACGTGTACGGCGTGATGATGTGGAACTGTTCCGACAGCCCGATGATGTCGTCCTTCACCGCCGCCGCCTGACCCTGCGCCAGCAGATGATCGAGATGGCCTCGCGCCCACAGTCGCGGGATGAACGAGTTCCCCTCTTCGGCGTCCTTGAAGTTGATCTTCGCCGCGTAGCGGACGGCCTCACCACCACGTTTGCCGGTGACGATGATTTCACCCACCTGATTCTTTGCGAGATCGCCCTCGGGCAGATAGCGGCCGACGAGAATCTGCTGCGTCCCCGCTGCGACGTTCGGCAACACCTCGGGATAGACGGCGGCGACCTTCACGCCCTTGAACTCGACGTTCACCTCGCGCAGCCCCGGCAGGGCGATCTCGTTGAGCAGTTCCTTCGCCACGACGAGCGCTGTCTGCTCGCCCCCGATGCTGCGGACAGAGCCTCCGCCCACCGAGGCGATTCCCTTGAGCACCACCGCTTCAGAAATGTTGCCGACGGTGACAGCGTGGAAGGTGCGGCCTTCAAAGTAGCCCTCACGCTCCGCGTGAGGAGAGCCGGGCGCGGTACCAGCTTTGGTTTTTGATGACGCTCCCTTTGGCGATTGAGCGTCGTCCTTGGTTCGGCTTTCGTCACGCGGAGCGTGACGGCTACTTTGGAAGAGCTGTCCCAACCGCTTCACGAACCGCGCGGGATCGGTGTCTCCCGCCGAGACGATGCCGTCGCCAACGTAGATCACCTGCGCATCGGCCGGAGTTTTTTGGTTCTGGATGACCTCACCAAACGCCCGGTCGAGGTTCGTCCAACCGAGCGATGCTCGCTGATCGAGGAACGACATGGCGAGCGCGATGTTCTCGGCGGTCGGAGCGAGTCCGACATCTTCGGCCTTGTCCCCTCGCCCCCGACTTTGGGGGAGAGGGTTAGGGTGAGGGGGCTTCTCTTCCGTCTTCGGCTTTGTTCCCTCCCCTCGGCGGGGAGGGTTAGGGAGGGGGGATGATTGTGGGTTTGGCGATGCCTCTGAATCAGGCGTCGCTGGTTGATCGCCCCCCCTCCCCGACCCTCCCCGCCGAGGGGAGGGAGGAAGAGAAGAGGCGACCGCGCTCGGCGCGAACCACTCGGTCCCGACATCACACGCCGCGAGCAGGAAGCGGTCATCCGCGCCCAGCGACGACAAGACCGTCGCCACGAACTCGGCCTGCTGCTTCCGCTTCTCCGAATCCATCGAGGCCGACGTGTCGCAAAGCAGCACGACGTTGAGCGGCTTGCCGTCCGGCAGCAGTTCGCGCTGCCAGTTGCCATCCGCACCGGGCGGCGTCAGTTGGACGAGCAAGTAACCGTCATCGCCGCGTCGGTGCGGGATGACGACCACGTCGGACTGCTTCGCGTCGATCTCGCAGACGACTTCAAAGTCTCGATTCGGCGAGTACTCCTGCGCGGCGAACTCGACCTGCGCCGAGTTGTAGGACGGCCTTTCCAGGCCGTCTGACGCAGCGCCGGCGGCCTGGAAAGGCCGTCCTACGGAAACGCGAGCAGCGTGAGTCGGACACGTCACCCCCTTGAGCGGCAGCGCCGAGTTGACCGTCACCGTGAGATTCAGTTCGCGCAGCGGCTTCGTGCGGAGCAGGTCGCTGCGCAGGCCGTAGCTGTAGCGGTATCGGTTCGCCCGCAGTGGTAGCACCTGCGTGTAGACAATTTTGACTCGTTTCTCGGAATGAGCTTCGATCGGAAAGACGCGAGCCTTGAACAGGTTGCCCGCCGTCCATTCAAGCAGCCCCGGATCGCGCCGCTCGCGCAGAATGGTCTCGTAGATTTCGCGGGCACGCTGCTTCTCGACGATGTCCGCCTCGACCAGATCATTACCGATCCACATTCCAAAACCGCTGATCGACGCATCCTGCGGCAACGGAAAATGGAAGATCCCTTCCAGCCGCGACGGCGTGTGATTGACGAACGATTCTTCGATGGTCGTCCGGGCGATCTGATCGCGAATCTCGACGGAGACCTTGTGATAGCCGACGGTCAGCGGTTCATTGCGACCGTCGGGCAGCTTCACGATCAGCGAGCCGAGCGACTCGTTGTTCGACATCCCTTCAAACCCGGCCAGCCAGACCGGCGTCTGCGGCACGTCCATGAGCTTCTCGTCGCGGTCCACTCGCACCAGTTGCTTGGTGCCCGGCTTGAAGACACGGCTTCCCTCGCGAGGAGCCAGCAAAAGGTAGCCCTGTCGCTCCGCGACAGGAGGCGCATCGGAGCGGGAGGTATCCGATGACCGCTCATCGTTCGAGGCATCATCGCGTGGAGACTTTCCCGCTTCCTGTCGCGGAGCGACAGGGCTACCTTGCGCCGCGATGGCGTTGCGTTGCGGGACCACCACCTGCACCTCGCCACTGTGCAGCCGGGCCTGTGTTGGCGAAATGCACTCGACGAGCGTCCCCGGCCCCAGCGTCAGCTCGACCTCGGACGACAGCGTCACTTTCAAAGCATTGGCTCCGCGCAGTTCGGTGCGCAGCCAGTCGCCCGGCTTGAGCAACAGGTCGCGCTGAATCGGCGTCCACCGTTTCGCCAGCATCGGCCGGATGACGGCGATCCCCTGCGCGTCGCTCACTTTGCCGATCCGGCCGTCCTCGGTGAGCGACTTCGCCACGACAAACTTCTCATCGGCAACCGCTTCGTTCACCGCGATCAGCCGCATCTCGGCAAGCAGCACGTTCGGCCCACGCTTCGCACGGATCCCCGCAAGTTGCCGGTTCTGCACATCGACGAACCCTTCGAGTTCGATCCGTTCGGAAGCGGCCTCAACCTGCGCGCGATAGACGAAACACTCGCGGCCGTCGAACTGAGCCCGTTCTCGCGGGCGCGAGTTCAACAGCGCCGTCGCATCGCGCACGCCGACATCCAGCAATGCGACGAGGTCCACTTGCCGATCCGGTGCCGAGAACCACGGCGAGTCCGTCTCGATCGCGGTGTTCGTCTCCTCATCGACGCGCCACAGTCGCGACCCGGCCGCGATCTCATATTTCTGCAAAGTCTCTTCACGCCGCACCAAGCCCGGCGCACGGACCCACACCTCCGCCGTGCGGCCATCGCGCACGACTTGCAAGTGGAGCGAACTCGCTCCGCGCAACTCGTCGATCACTTGCGAGAACGGAGCCGCGTTCGAGACACCACCCTCGTGAATCGGCACCAGCCATGCCACCAACATCGCCGCTGCGGCCGAAGCCACGCACAAACCACGAATCGCCAGAGTGACCATCGGATGCCTCCGTTTCGAGTTCGCCGCCGGTCGCGCCGGCTGCGGTTGAGATTGAGTTGGTGTTGGTGTTGTCCCCGCCGCGAACGCTTCGGCCGCCCGTTGCCGCAGCGCGTCGAGCAGCGCGGCATCCGGCAGCGGCGCATCGGCCTCAACGGCGCGCAGCACCGCCTTCAGCCGTGAGTCGTCATCGTCGTGAATGCGTTCGTTGGACATGGTGGATCTTGTGAAACGACTGAATGCGAACCGCAAAATGTCGTGATGTCATTCTGAGCGGGGTGGCGTCAGACCCCCGGTTCTTGGCTTAAGGTTCTATCTCTTGGTCTTGGGCGTTAGCACGATTGCACGTCCAACGAAGTGCCAGGGGGCTTACGCCACCCCGCTCAGACAATCAGAAGAGGGCTTACGCCCTAGAGTCATGCTTTCGCCTCAATCTTTCGGCCCGCTTTCTTACGGAACTCCCGCCGGGCGCGGGCTAGTTTCGATTTGAGAGCCTCGACGGAATGCCCCCACTGTTGGGACAATTCGTCGAGGCTCCGTTCCTCTAGATACTTGGCCGTCAGCAAGGCGGCGTAGTCCGAGGGTAGCTCGGCCAGAACACCGCGAACCAACTCCGCCAACTCGCGTTGCTCAAACGGAAGGCCGTCGGTTTCGGAGCCGTCCAGCCACCGATGCAACTCTCCCGCGTGAGCCTCCGCCAACTTCTGCAATCGCGCCGCCTTGTTGATCTGCCGCCAATAGAGCGACACGTTGTGATGAGCAATCCCGGTGAGCCAACTCCACAGCGAGCCGCGTCCCGCATCAAAAGATCTCGCCGACCGAGCCGCCGCGAGAAACGTTTCCTGAACGACATCGGCCACATCCGTCACCTCCGGCCCCACGAGTCGCGCGACGTAACGCCAGACATCCGCGCTGTACCCGTCATACAGCGCAGCCCAAGCCTCTCGCTTGCCGGTCTGCAAGCCGCAGATCACGGTCGATTGGTCGTGCTCGTCCAACAAGGGAGCGGTCTCATGAAAGTAGTGCGAACGAACTGGAGAGAGTTGGCCATTCGACGCGGCAAGGTGTCGAGCAATTCCCAAGTTTTTTCAACTTGGTCAGTTTGAGCGTCATGAGCCAGCCAAGATCAATGCCTTTTTGAGACGGGAAAATCTGTAGGGTGGGACCGGCGCTCGCAGCGAGCTGTTCCCACCCTACATTGAAAAAGGCGAAGGCCCTGATGAGCCAGCGCCTCGACAGCGACGATGGTTTGGAGCCGTATTGGCTCGCGTGAGTCCAGCGAAGTCGCTTGCTGTGCCCGTGAGAGTCCGGTATCTCACTGCCACTCTTCACACGAACTTCATGGGGGCGGGCGATGCGGATTCTGGTGGGCTGGGACAATCCTGAGCAGGCCGATTTGATTTCGATGTACCTCGGGATCGGTGAGCATGACATTGAAGTGGTGCTCGGTGCGACTGCGGTGATCGAACGACTGACTGCGGGTGACCAGTGGGATGTGGTCTTCCTGTCGATCACGCTGCCGGATGTCGAAACCGCATTCGACACGTTTCAGGACATCCGGCGTCTCCGCCCCGATCTGCCCATCGTGGGAGCCTGCGACACCGCCGATGTCTTTCGCATCGTTCGATTCATGACGCACGGCATGTGTGCCTATGCGATCCGCGACACGAACGGCGATTATCTGTTCATGCTGTTGGCGGTGTTGGAGAGTGCCGTCGAGTCGGTGAAAGCCCTGCGCGACCAGCAGGTGTCCGAGAAGCTGCGTGAAGAAGTGCAGGCGGTTCGCAAGCTGCAAGAGTCGATGATCCCGGCTCACATTGATGCTCCCGCCGGTTGCACGATTGTCGCGCGGTACGAGCCATCGCAGATTCGCGTGGCGGGCGGTCGAGTCGTCACGATGGCGGGGGGCGACTACTACGATGTCTTCACGCTCGATGACAATCACGTCGTATTGCTGGTGGGGGATGCCTCAGGCCACGGCATGAAGGCGGCGATGTCGATCATGGTCATGCACACGCTGGTCCGCATGATCCGCACGCAGCGCTATCAAAACACCGCCGCGTTCGTCACGGAGATCAACAACCAACTTTGCCAGCACTCAATCGTGCAGGAGGAGGGGGGCTTCATCACGCTGGCGTATGGGCTGCTCGATCTCAGAACGAACAAGCTGCAATGGACTTCTGCCGGGCACCCGATCCCACTGGTGCAAGACCTGGAGACGGGCGAAGTGCGGGCGCTGGCCGCTGATAACGTGGCCGGATTGCCGCTGGCGATCTATCCCGACGTGGACTACGACACGATCCACTCCCAGCTACCGAGCAGCTATCGCCTGCTGTTTTACACGGACGGCTTGCAGGAAGCGTTCCCCGATCACAAGCCGGTCAAGCAGGGCGAATTCGGCGTGGACGGCATTAAACGGACGTTGATCGCCCAGCGTGAGGTTCCCGCGCGCGAGTCGCTTCAAGCTCTGTTCGACGAGTCCGAAGCGTACACCGAAGGCTCGGGACGCCATGACGACACATCGGCCGTGATGCTCGAACGTCACGCCTAGCAGCGGCGGAGCCGAAGAGCGCGACGCGGAGGAGGGGCACTCTTGCCCGTCTTGCTTGATGCCCGCGCGAGATCGAAATCAACTCATGATCGCCGTGAAAACTGGACGGGCAAGCGTGCCCCTCCTACAGCGTCACGTTGCGGCGAACTCTGGCCGAAGAGAACTTCAGAAGCCGCCGCCGGCCGGGCCTTGTGCTGCTGCGGCGGGTGCGTCTTTGTTGACTCCCGGTTTCGGCGGCGTCTTGGTCGGGTTGACATAGTCGAGCATCATCGGGATCCGCTCGTTGATCTTCTCGCGTTGATCGATTCCTTCGGGCAGTGCGACGACGATCGGGCATTGCACATCGCCGTTCTCGCGCAGATAGACCTCGAAGACATAATTGACCGTCGTACTGCGGGTCTCGACCTGTTGCGTGATCGGCTTCGGGTTGAAGCGCGTCACGGTGTAGTTGGCGGAAGGGAGATAGGTGCCCGGTTTCGGGTGCATCTCCGGAGGCTCTTCCTTCGCGGTGTCTTCGAGAGCGGCCCCGATCAGTTCGTTCACGGACTTCGTGAAGTTCAGACTCTCACCCGCATTCTCACCGGCGAAGATCCAATAGTTGCTCAACGCGAAGATGTAGGCGTTGCGCCGCTCTTGAGTCCCATCCGCCAACGTGACATCCACGGAAGCGACCCACGTCCCGAGCAGCTCTGGGAGTATCAGAGTGATGAAGTCGGGTTGCCTCGGATCGACGGCGGGCATCTCCATTTCACCGTCGTCGCGTTTGAACGGCTGCGGCGCGGCAATTTGAAAGAACTGCTTGGGGACGCGCATCTCCAAAATGCCGCGACCGTCAGCCCACTTTGTGGTGAGATTCGCTTCGACTCGTTCGAGGTAACTGTAGTAGTCCTTCGTCTGCTTGAGTCGCAGTTCGTAGGTGTCGTATCCACAGCCACTCACGCTGGCCAACGACAGCACTCCGGCAACGACGCCCGCCCAAACTCGGCGGGATGGCAAGCAGCAGAACGGCATGACGCAGCTTTCTCGATGAAGAACGACCAGTCGATCGCGAGTGCTCACCGCAGAGATGAGCCACCGTCGCGAGGGGCGGGATTGTGGTCGATGTCCTGGGAACCGTCAATTCGGTCCAGAGACTCCGCTGAACACTCAGACCGGCGTTGCCCGGTTTCCGACATCGCCGCTAAGATTCCGCCCGCGCGAGCGCCGTTCGGTTCGAGTTTGCTCGCGCAACTTGCCACCTGTCTTTTGAACACGGATGTGTCATGAGCGACTGCCTGAGACGGATCGTTTTGTCGGGGATGTGCCTGCTGGCGACATCGCTCTCTTCGATCCTGGCCGCTGAAGATTTGGGCGTGCGTGTGCCGGAAGGGTTCGAGGTGATTGAGTTCGCCGGAGACGATCTCGCCCACGACATTTACTCGATGACAATCGACTCGCAGGGCCGCGTCGTCGTGGCGGGAGCGGGCTACGTCAAAATCTTGATTGACCGTGACGGCGACGGGAAAGCGGACGAAGCGAAGCTCTTCTCGGACTCACCCAAGAACGGTGCGATGGGGATGTTCTTTCACGGACGGTCGCTGCTGTGTGTGGGTGATGCGGGACTGTTGCGGTTCAAGGATGCGAACGGCGACGACCAAGCCGACGGTCCGCCCGATGTTTTCTTGAGAACCAAGACCGGCGGCGAACACGATGTCCATTCGATTCAACTTGGCCCCGATGGCTGGTGGTACGTCATCGCGGGGAACGGCGCGGGGATCACGAGCAAGTACGCGACGCTGCCGTCATCGCCGATCAAGCAGCCTCGCGCCGGAGTCCTCTTCCGTTTGAAGCCCGATCTGTCGGGGGGCGAGATCGTGTCGCACGGCCTTCGCAACGCTTACGACTTCGCCTTCAACGGACAGGGCGACCTCTTTACCTACGACAGCGATGAGGAGCGTGAGGTCTCACTGCCGTGGTACCGACCGACGCGCGTCTTTCATGCGCTGACGAGTGCCGATCATGGCTGGGTCAGCAAGAGTTGGATGAGGCCCGATGGTCTGCTCGACTCGCCCGCGACAATCGCTTCGTTCGGACGCGGCTCACCGACGGGAGTCGCTTGCTATCGACACACGCAGTTCCCCGAGAAGTACCGCGACGCGCTGTTCGTCCTCGACTGGACGTATGGCCGCGTCCACTTGCTCCCGCTGCGACCTGCGGCCGACACGTGGTCCACCGAGCCGGAACTCTTCATGAGCGGCACCGGCCAGAACGGCTTCGCGCCGACCGATGCCGAAGTCGGACCAGACGGTTCGCTCTACATCTGCATCGGGGGGCGAGGGACTCGCGGCGGCGTCTATCGCATCCGACACACTCTGGGCGAGAAGCTGCTCTCGTCGAAGACCGCACCCGCAGCCAGCGGCCCGCCACTCAGTCCGACTTCCGGCAAACTAGCCGCCGTGCTCGAAGCCCCTCAACCCTTGAACAGTTGGTCGCGCACGAAGTGGGTGCCGGTGGCCAAAGAGTTGGGAGCCGCGCCGTTTCAACAGGCCGCACTGGACGAAGAGCAACCGGCGGCGAATCGCATCCGCGCGATCGAAGTTCTGACCGAACTGTTTCAGGGACTCGATGCCAAGCTGATGAAGGAGCTTTCTCGAACTCCCTCCGCCGCCGTTCGCGCGCGAGCCATCTGGAGCTACGGACGGACGACGGTTGATCCGCTCGATGCCACTCTCGTGAAGCAATATCTCGACGACAGCCATCCGTTGGTCGGTCGCTGTGCCCTCGAACTCTGCTTGAGTCGCACCGAGTCGAGTCTCAACTGGACGCCGCTCTTGCCGAGCCTCGCGCGACGGCTCGGCGGTGCAGATCGGTTCAATCGCGGACTCGCGGCGAACGTCGTCGCGCGGTTGGACGAGCGGCATGTGGTCGGCGTCTCGACCGAAGCGACAAAGGTCGGCGTCCGTGCGGTCGTCAGCTATGCCGCCGGTTGGTTGAGTCGCACGCCGGACGAAGCCGCGCGCATCCGCAGCATCGTCCCGTCGCTCGCCGTGGCCGTGCTCAAGAAGCGAGAGAACACCGTAGACGTGAAGCTCGATGCGGTGCGGTTGCTGCAACTCGCGCTCGGCGATTTGGGACCAGCCTCCGGTCGGTCGCCGGTGTTCGATGGCTACGCGAGCGGCATCGACTTGGAAGAGTTTGAGCGGGAACTCGATCCGCTGCGCGTGCAGTTGTCCGAGGTCTATCCGACAGGCGACGCGCGACTGGACCGTGAGTTGATCCGATTGCTGGCGATGCTCACGTCGTACAGCAGCAAGCTGGTCGATGCCGTGTGTGAGCAGCTCACCGATGAAGCCGACCCGATCGACGATCTGCATCATCTCGTCGCACTGGCACGACTGCCGATGACGCATTCGGTCAAGCAGCGCGATGCGCTGGTGAAGTCGCTCGTCAATTTGGAGTCGAAACTCGCGGCGAAGAAGCTGCCGCAAGACGCCAGTTGGAGTGATCGCGTCAAAGAGATGTGGGTCGCGCTGGCTCTGGCCGATGACTTTCTCGCGGCATCATTGGTGGGACATCCGGCATTCGGACGCCCTGGACACACCGTCTTTCTCAACCAGATGCCACCCGAGTTACTTCCCGCCGCGCGCAGCGCCTTCGTCAAACAAATCTCCGCCGACAGCGACTATGCGTGGTCGAACGAGGTCGTGTTTGCACTCGGTGATTCGGACGAAGCGACGCATCGTGAGTTGGTTCGCGCTCAAGCCGATCGCTTCACCGTCCGTGGCAGTGTCCTCGTGATCCTCAGCCGAAATCCAGCGGCATCGGAACGCAGCCAGTTTGTGAAGGGACTCGATTGGTCGCAGACGGAGGTCCAGTCGGCCTGCTTGGCGGCGCTGGAGCAGCTCGGCCCGAACTCGCTCCCCGATGAACAGCTGATGCTGTTGAAGTCGCTCCGCAGACTCGGTGCCGATGAGCGTGAGTTCGTCGCTCGCGAGAGTGTCATCGCACAACTCGAACGAAACAACGGGCAACGGTTTCCCTTTGTGATGGGCACGCTGGGACATCGGCCTCAGCCCGAGACCGTTCGCCGCTGGACCGAATGGTGCGAGAAAAATTGGCCCACGGAAACCGCCATGCACCTCGGTGGCAACGACGAAGAGTTCTCGAAAATGAAGGCACTGCTGGCGACGGTCGATTGGGACTCGGGCAACGCCGCGCGCGGTGCGACGCTCTACGCGAAACGCTCGTGTACGCAGTGCCACGGCGCGAAAGGGGCACTCGGTCCAGACCTCTCCGGGGTGGCGAATCGCTTCTCGAAAGAAGACCTCTTCGCCGCGATCTTGCTCCCTAGTCGAGATGTCCCCGCTCGCTATCAAACGTCGCTCGTACAGACCCGCGATGGCAAAACTTTTTCGGGGCTCATCATCTACGAATCGGTGGACGGCTTCCTGCTCCGCAACGGCACCGGTCAAACCTTCCGCATCGAGACTCATCAAGTCGAGGAACGCCGCAAGTCTCCCGTCTCTCTGATGCCGACCGGCCTGCTGAAGGACTTCACGCCGACCGACTACGCCGACCTGTTCGCACACTTGCAAACACTGACGGTCGAGAAGAGTGCCCCGTGACACTCTCTTTGCTAGTCCCATTGCAAACATCCGAAGTCTCAGAAGACTTCGGATGTTTTGGGTGAGGCATTAGCCGAGCGGCAAGAAGAAATGTCCCTGTAGGATGGGCACTCTTGCCCGTCAGTGTTTGCAAGTGTGCGAACAGGTCGGCGTAGTCGGTCGGCGTGAA
>JAYVOX010000686.1:0-3600 GCA_043757695.1 Schlesneria sp. | reverse complement strand
GACCCTCCTTGGTCGCCGTGCGCCGTCAAAAAACCAACCGATTTGATGCCAAATCCCCTATTTCTCCAAGGCCAAATCGAAGTTTGCAAAGGTCCAGTTAGAGAAAGAAATTCACGTCATCAGGGACAGCGAAGACAAAGCCGCACGGGCAGGAGTGCCCATCCTCCACCGGAAGATGGGCACTCCTGCCCGACCTCTTATCCCCTGACATTTCGGCATCGATCAAGCAGTGTTCTTCGAGACGTTTCCCCGCGTCGGCACTGTTTCTCCGAGGACTCCGAAACCGTGGCACCTCAATCACTTTCTCACGCTCGACGACGAGTGACCGTGGCTGGAGCCGCTTTGGGTGAGGCCACGGTGACCATCATCAACACCGCAAACCGGGGCATCGCGAAACCGCTCCTGCCACGGCCACCCGGCCGAAGCGTATTGAACCTCTCTCGACTGATCAAACCCGCGGCCTCACGGCACGCGGCTCGCCTCGGTCAACTCGTGTTTTCGGCGAACCCGCCCAATGAATCGCCGAACCCACCCCACCCACTGGCGAGCCGCACGCCGTAAGGCCGCGGGTTCTTGCTCCTTCGTCGAGAACTCTGAAGCAGCGGGACTTCCAATGTTGCTTACAGATCAAGCAGGGCCACCCCACCTTGTTGAAGTGAAGGACTCTTGGGTAGGTCAGGCTGTGCCTGACTCTGTTGAACGGATTAAAGCACTCTCCCAAGAGTCAGGCACTGTCTGACCTACTGGACTTCGGCAAGGTAGCCCTGTCGCTCCGCGACAGGAAGCGAGATCGCACAACAGACGCCCGAACCCGGCTTACGCCCAGCCGCACTCGAAACGTTTCTCCTCAACGCGCCACCTGTCGCGGAGCGACAGGGCTACCTTGAAGCGGCAATCATGGGCAGACCCACCAATGTCTGTGTGGCGGGGGCGTTCCTCGAAGCGAGGAACGCCCCCGGACGTGCCACGCCAACATCGGGGGCTTCCGCAGAGCCGGAGCGCCCCCGCCACAGCCGCCCGGCCAAGCCTCAGAAAGCGCAAGAGTGATTAATTGCGCATAACCCGCCCGATCTCCTTCGAATGCGGCCTCTCTGGCAGTGCTGGTCTTCTCAACGGGGTGGCCTCGGCGAAACAATCGGGGCCATCATGCAAATCATGTCCGGGCGCATGCATTTCATGAAACTCTTCAACTCGCTCGATAAAGGATACGGACCCATGCACCTGTACTTGGGGCATTCCACGGGAGTATTGATCAGTCTGATCATTTTGGTGCTGGACGTGTGGGCGATTCTCTGCGTCTTGTTGGGCAGTTCCGCGCTCGAACGCAAGCTGCTCTGGACCGTTGTCATCCTGGTGCTGCCGGTGTTCGGGTTGATCCTCTATTTGCTGCTGGGTCAGAGCCGGTTGGATGCGGATTGAAGTTAACGACGCCGTGAGGCCCACGGCCGGAGGGAATGATCATGCAGGTTGAGGACTTCGTACTGTTGCTGATCGTGGCGGGAGTCTGCGGTGCGCTCGGCGAGTCGATCGCGGGCTATTCGCGCGGCGGCTGCCTCGTCGCCATCGCCCTGGGATTTATCGGGGCACTCCTGGGCCGGTGGCTGGCGAATCGGCTGCAACTGCCCGAACTGCTCCCGCTCCAGATCGGCGGGCAATCGTTCCCGGTCATCTGGTCCATCATCGGTGCGACCCTGTTCGTGACGGTCCTCAGCCTGCCCCGAGCGTTGCGGCGGCGACGCTTCCGCGACCGAGACGACCGATAGGGTTGTCCCTGCTTCTCCGAAGACTCCGAAGCGGTGGCACGCCCAATGTTGCTTGCAGATCAAGCAGGGACTCCCCGCCTTGTTGAAGTGAAGGACCCTTGGGTAGGTCAGGCTGTGCCTGACTCTGTTGAACGGACTAAATCACTCTCCCAAGAGTTAGGCACAGCCTGACCTACTGGACTCACGGCACGCGGCTCGCCTCGGTCAACTCGTGTTTTTGGCGAACCCGCTCAATGGATCGGCGAACCCAATCCACCCACTGGCGAGCCGCACGCCGTAAGGCCGCGGGTTCTTGTTCGTCTCCGTGGACACCGAAGCAGTGCCACGCCTAATGTTGCTTGCCGATTACACCGTGACAACTCACTTTTCTGATCCTGGCTCGTAAAACCTAACATCCAGAAAAGCAGCCCGGCACTTCCAGATGCGTTTCTCAAGTTCATCCTTTGGCTCCGGTGCGTTCCACCAGTTCGAGTCCGTGAGTCGTTCGACAACTTTTTCCCAATAGCCATCAAGGGCAACGCTCTTGGCGATTTCAAACTCTTTGCACAGTTTGTCTCGGTTTTTGCTGTCGAGACACACGAAGTAGTCAGGCCGCTTCATAGCCAACAACCGTGTAGCCGTGGCCGTCCCGAAATTCTTGAAGGATTTGCGAAAGAGTTTCAGGTATCGATCAAAGTGATCTTGAGTCACTTCGCCTGTGAGGGGGATTTCGTTCAGAGCGTCAGAGATTTGGAAATTGTTATCGTTGACCGCTTGTTTGAAATAGCCGTGCCCAATCATGCTGCCGAACCAAAGCCAATCCAGTTGCTCGGTCTTGCCAAAGCCTGCTATGCCCTTCCGAGCCTCGTTGCTCATATCGCTGAAATTCGGGTGAAGGTGGAAAAGCCTTCGAGCTTCCTCAAGGACTGCGAGGCGTCCTTCGGTTGTGTGTTCTGTGTCTTCCCTGACCGAGTCGAAGTATTCGGGCCAGTCGGCCACAAACAACGACACGTCCAATGGGGAACGTTTAGACTTGATTGGATTTTCAGGTGGCGAGTAGCTGCCGGATAGGGGACTCAAGCGGCGTTGTTGTCGCTTCCAAATTGAACGGTATGCCACCAATTCCTTTTGAGAGAGGCGTTTGCCCAGAGCTTTGAATTCATCAAGTGCCGTGGTGATTGCACTGTGTGCCGCAGTTGCCTCAGCATCGCCGTTGCCAAAAAGAACAGCGACCTCGGTGTTGTGTGTGAAGGCTCCGTGAGTGAAATTCGGGCTGCCGGTGATGCACTCCCATTCTCCGTTTTCGTACTCGAAGAAGTAGAGTTTGGGGTGGAACACGCCGTTCGGATTCATCACGAAACGTACGGCATCGTGATCCAAGAAGGACGCGATGAAGTCCGGATGCGTCTGGTAGAAATGAATTCCGACAGTGACTTGTTGAATCTTGGCACTGTGCTCATGGAGCAGATGGAACAACGGAAAATCGTGAGATGCCCACGCAACGGCCCAACGCAAGCTGGTGCAGGTGCGCAGCATTCGCCTGATTTGATTTTCCACTTCTTTCTGAGTTCTGAGAAAATTCATCGGTCACTCTACAATTCAAACTAGGATTTCCCGCACGACATGTCCCGCGACATCGGTCAGGCGTTGGTCTCGGCCTTCGTGGAAAAAGGTCAGGTGTTCGTGGTTGAGGCCGAGGATGTGCAGGATGGTGGCGTGGAGGTCGTGGACGTGGACGGGGTTCTCGGCGGCGCGCAGGCCGAAGTCGTCGGTGGTGCCGTGGGCCAGGCCGCCCTTCACCGCGCCTCCCGCCAGCCAGACGGAGTAGCCCCACGGGTTATGGTCGCGGCCCTTGCCC
>JAYVOX010000685.1:0-13531 GCA_043757695.1 Schlesneria sp. | reverse complement strand
AGCAGATACAGCGTTTCCTTCCACGAATTGAATTCGTCCAACGGCATGACGACGACCTGTTTGCCTTCGTCCGTCACGACAATTCGCGCCTCCGCATCCGCCAGAACCTGCTCCACCAAGCGCGCGAGATTCCGCTTGGCATCTTTGAGGGTCACCGCTTGCATGGTCAGTTCCCGAGTGGAGTCGTTTCGTTGCCAATTTCGGACGCCAGTATAGGCCGAGCGTTTGATGATTCTCCAGCCTGTTGCGGAGTCTGGAAGGTTGCGTCGAGTCTTCGGGGTTGAGGCGGGCGAGGATCAGTTCGCCTTCCTCGATGAGGAGGATCGCGCGGTCGGTGTCTCCCCGCCAGAGGAGCGAGGCGTGCGTGTTGCGGCCGCGCGGGGTGGTTAGTCTGGAACTCAGGACGGGCAAGGTGCCCATCCTACGGGTTGGCCAGTGTGTGCATCGTTTCCACGGTGCGGGCCAGCTTATCGACGAGATGCTGAGGGACTTCCAGCCGCTGGAACTCGGCGAGGATTGTGGAGTAGTACCACAGCGTCCCCTCGCGTCCGCCCGCGAACTTCGTCCAGACGAGATCGGGGTGCGTGCGGAGGTCGGCGACGATGCAGCGGGCGTTGTGCAGCTTGTCACAGCACGAGACGAGTCTCGCCGACGCGGAGGCCTTCGCCAGATGAGCGATGTACGCTTCTTTGCGCGCTCGCCACGGCGGCTTTGGGGGTTCGTGAGTGTCGGTGCAGTCGAGTACGATCTCGGCGACGCGGTCTCCAAATCGTTGCCGCAGATTGGCGAGTCGCGCCTGGCCTCCGGCGTCTTCCACCGCATCGTGCAACAGCGCGGCGATGGCTTCGTCCTCATCCCCGCCGTGTTCGAGAACCAGTCCCGCCACGGCCAGCAGGTGCGAGAGGTATGGGATGTCGGTCCCTTTCCGAACCTGATCGGAATGGGCGATGGAGGCGTAGGTCATGGCTTGTGCGAAGCGCGGAGAGAGCGTCATGAAGTTGGTCCTTGAGTGATCGCGTTGAAACTACGACTGTGATCCGTTGAGGCGACCGATATGAGTTCACTTTCCCATACCAACCCGAAGCGTGAGCGAGAGAGTCCGTTGAGCGACGCCCTCGCTCACGCATCGGATTGGTAAATCATTTCCTGCCGGTCGCCGTATGGAGTCTGTAACCGCCGTCTGTGCCACAGCGAAATCATTCGAGTGGCGCATTCTGCCGCGACAGTGCTATTCGTTCGATGTTGACGGACACGTTTCTATTCGGAGACACGCGAGAATCTTCGGCAAAATACGCAAGCCGAATTCTGGTTGCCTCGGGCACGCAGTGTGCCAATGCTGAAACGTCCCGCCGAGCGATGTCACCTCAAGACCGTTCGCGGCAGCCTGACAGTTAGCAGAATCAGAACAGGGAGGTTTGGTTTTTCTTTCCCGAAATCTCGGGAGCGTTCGCGTCATCCGTCCCATGCGCTTCAACGGGGCTCATTGTTTCCGGCACGTTATCATTCCACCCCGAGCGCATGGATCACCCGCAGGACCACCCTCCTGCGGGTGGTTTTTTTCGTGCCTTTGCCAACCCGAAACGTGAACGAGGAATTCCATTGAGCGACTCCCTCGCTCACGCTTCGGGTTGGTGTGCGGATGGTACTCACTCGTCACGAGTTTGATCGGGCAGACCCGGCAAGATCGGGGCGTCGAGAGACTCCCCCGATGACCTCACGCTGAGCGGTCGGACGGGAACGTCGGCGGACATCACGTTCGTGGTCGGGATCCGTCGCAGCAGAACCATCGTGATCAATCGGAGCAGCGTCGATCCAGCGAACACGGTGAGGTAGCCGGTCACGCTGATGCCAACGGTTTGGAGCAACGCGGCTCCGATCAGTGATCCCACGGCAAGTGCTGCTGAGTTGGCGACGTTGTAGAGCGTCAGCAAGCTGGTTCGTTCGGACTCCGGGATCGTCTCGAAGAAGAGCAAGACGAGCGCCAGTTCGTAAGCGCCCCACGAGGCTCCCGCCAACAGTTGCAGTGAGAGCAGCCACCAATAGTTGGAACTCACAGCCCAGCCTCCGGCCAAGGGGATGATTCCAATGGCACCGATCCAGAGGAGGCTCTGCGCGCCAGTGCGATGCGCGAGTCGGCCCCACCACGGCAGGCAGACGAACTTCGCCACGAAAGACGCGCCGATCAGGATCGCGTAGTCGGTGTAGGCGAAGTGAAGCTCCTGCAACATGTATGGCACGAAGAACGGTCCCGCGACGTAGACTCCGATCTGCATCGACACGGCGAACAGCAGCAGCCGGCCAGAGGGGCCTCGCGAGAACTTCTGCCACTGTTCGCGCGGAGTCAGAAATCGCATGTCCTCGGGGATCGGAGTCGGTTCACTTTGAAAGGCCAGACACGCCGAGGACAAGATGCGGCACAGACACGACACGCCAAACAAGACTGCAAAGATCGCGACACGATTGCCGTCGGACTTGCCCGCTTCGAGCGCGAAGCCTGCCGCGAGGAATCCGACCAGCGTGGTCGCCTGACAGAGTCGCGATCGCTTCGCAAAAAACTTGGCACGCAGTGGGCGAGGAATGATCGTCCCTTGCCACGTGTTCCACGCGGGGCCGGTCCCGAGACTCGCACCCCAATAGACTGACGAGATGAGCATCGCCGACATGGCCGAGATATGACCGACCCACGCCGCTGAAATCAACGGCAGGAAGCATGCGGCCTGCAAGAGTGAACAGACCACGACCCAGCGTTTGTGAGACCCGAGAATTCGCACCGCGCGCGGCGAGATCAATTGCAGCAGGCTGCCGATCAAGACAGGTACGGTGGCCACGAGACCGGCGAACACTTCTCCCAGTCCCACCGCAAGTACGAACGCTTGAAGATAGGACTCGCCGCCGCCGACCATCACGCCGTACATCGTGCCGTCGCCGATACTCAGACGAAGATCACGTTGAAGGACGACATTGGCAGAAGGCGCAGTTGCGGTGGGAAGCAAAGCGGTGCCAGGCAAGCGGCTGTCCGTCGAGCCGTCAGCTTCTGTGGCGAAGCCCTGAGACGCAGGCTGCTCGAATGTATGTCGATCTTGCGGCGCGTTGCCTTGCGACACTTCGTTTCCTTCCACGATCGCCACTGCCTCCTGTGTCGCGTTGCACCTAGTGCATCGTCCATGCTTAGTTTTCGGGTAGCCACGTTCGCCAGAACGTGGGAATCCCGCACTCTGGCAAGGGCAGCTACCCGACTTTTTAGTGTGGAAGACGCATTTAGCAGCCTGTTGAAAAACCGTAGCTTGGACGCCTCGTCCGAGCGAAAACCAATTGGAAACGGACGGACGGGGCGTCCATCCTACGGTTTTTCAACAGGCTGTAAGTCCTGCGTCAACGGCAAGAACTGGGTTCGTTGCAGTGACGAATGAGCGACGAGGCGGAGAGTAGCAGACGACTCAAGACGGCGGAACGCGACGAACCGAAGCAGAGTTCGAGGCGACCCGCCGAGCTAGCGAACCACCACGAACCGATCGAACCCGAACTGATGCAGGCGCAGTTCCACGAGCTGATGCCGTTCTGACTCGCGCAGCCCGTTGAGAATGCCAAAGAGTACGCAACCCATGACAATGCTGGTGACATGCACGACTGCCATGGGGAGCGAGAACGGCTTGAGATCGGCGAACAGCTCATCGACACTGCAATACTCGCCGAACCGCTCACCGTCATAGAGCATCACCACGCCGCAGAAATCGGAGTTCCATTCGTAGTCGAACGGCCCGTATGTCTTCCGGCGATGCGTCACCCAGAAGCGACTGCCGTCGAGTTGAATTTCATGCGTCGCTGACACAGTGTTCCGTCGCTTGCCAAGATCAGGAGAAAGAGAGCCATCGAAGGCCGTGTGAGGTCGAAAGCCACGTGAGTCAGTGCGGTTCGCACCGCCTCACGCGATGCACTCGCACCAGCGTTGCAGCGTGAACGTCACCGGCGACCCGCAAAAGGAGCGGGATCATAGTCGCCGCGCGTATTGCCACAAGACGGGAACACTCCGTTCGATCGTCACCAAACACCAATTCAATGGCATTCGCCTCGGGAGCGTTCGCGGTCCTTTCGACCGCATGAAAACTCGACCAGAGGCGCGATCGATCACGTTCGCTGAAGTCCTTCGTCAGAGGCGCGGCGCACGCGCTCATCGCGACTTCGTTGTTGCGACTTCTGGAAAAATAGACGAGTGAATTTCGCTCCCGCTTCCGATTTGTCAAACCGTGAGGACTGTGCCGCGTGAGGTCTGTCGGATGAGAATTTTTCGGCCGCTTTCAAAATGAATTCGCCATCCCATGAATGAGTTCGGCCGATCATCCCCTCGGATTTGAATTTCTGCCGCGAGGTGCCGCTTGACAACGTTTTGCGTCTCGACTATCCAGTGCCGCACACGGCTCCGGATCGCTGATGCGAAGTCATTCCGAACCGCGCAGCGAATCGAGTTCACCACTTGTTTTGAAGGATTTGAGACCGTATGTGGCAGGGACTTTCGGCACCAATCCGCGAGTCCGTTCCACACCGAACTCAGTCAGGAATATCCCGTCCACTGTTCGAGTTTTAGAGGTTGCACAGATGAGTAAAGTTCTGTTCGAGGAAGTGGCCACATTGCCAAGCTGGTTGCCTGCGTTCCCCCATGGTGGAGCACAGATGGCGGGCGACGACGATGGTCCGCCAGGGGATGATGATTTCGAGGACGATGAAGACGAGGAATTTGAAGACGACGAGGCCGAAGAACTCGACGAGGAAGAAGTCGATGACGAGTTCGACGACTTCGATGACGACGACGAGTTCGATGATGACGATGATGAAGACGACGATGAGGACGATGAAGACGACGATGAAGACTACTGACGCCGGAGCCAGCCCGTGCCGCAGTTCTGCGAGTGTTTCGCTCTCACATTGCTAGTCGGCTGCCGCTCACGATTGAGACTGTTACTGGTGAGACCTGTACTGGCCCGCGCTGTCGGTCCAAGACTCTACTGTCACGTGATCGCTCGTATCACACGCAAAACTGGCCGACGTTCCCCTCGGGAGCGTCGGCTCATTTTTTGGTCGCGCCCCGTATGAAGTAGGCAGTCGTCTACAGTCCACCTCGCCGAGGATGCGATGTTCGCGCAGCTTCCGGCGACTTGTGTTTCACAGGCCGTGTCAGCATTCTGCGGTGGAGGGTGTCGGTGCGAGTGAACCGCCCCACCGCAGCCATCGATCATTGTTCCAATTCAGGGAGTCGCGTCGTGCAGGGACTGTCCAAACAGATTCGCGAAGCAGTGGAGTTCATCCGGAAATCATGGACCGGACAAGCTCGTGTCGGTTTGATTTTGGGAACCGGTCTCGGGGGACTCGCCGAACAGATCGAACATCAGGCGATGATCCCTTACGGAGACATCCCACACTTCCCCGTCTCGACCGCGCCCGGCCATGCGGGCCGTCTGGTCTGCGGTCTGTTGCGCGGCGTCCCGATCGTCGCCATGGAAGGTCGGTTCCATTACTACGAAGGCTACTCGCTGCAACAGGTGACGTTCCCCGTGCGAGTCATGAAGGCGCTCGGAGCCGACACGCTCCTCGTGACCAACGCTGCTGGCGGGATCAATCCTCAATTCGAATTGTCCGACATTGTCGTGATCGAGGACCATATCAACCTGCTCACCGACAATCCGCTGCGCGGCGTGAACGACGACAGTCTCGGGCCGCGCTGGCCCGACCTGTGCGAACCGTACACGCGAAGCCTCATCGCCCTCGCGCGATCCTCCGCTCTGACACTGGGGATTCAAGTTCACAAGGGAGTCTTCGTCGCGGTCCCCGGCCCGAACCTCGAAACGCGGGCCGAGTACCGGATGCTGAAAGCCCTCGGTGCAGACGTGGTCGGCATGTCTACCGTCCCAGAAGTCTTGGTCGCGGTGCATGGTGGCATGAAGGTGCTCGGCTTCTCGGTCGTCACCGATATGTGTCTCCCCGATCATCTCGAACCGGCTGAAGTCCCCAAGATTCTGGCGAACGCTGCGGCGGGCGGAGCCAAGCTCGCGAAACTCATCCCCGCTGTGATCGAACAACTCAAGTGAGGTCGATCGCTCGTTCACCCGCGACATCACTCACACGAGGCGAGCGAGCGCTTTGCCTTGCCCAAAGGTAGCCCTGTCGCTCCGCGACAGGGAGCGAGATCAACGAAAGACACCCAACCCGTCGAAGCACCCTCAACCAACAGCAGCCCCAATTCGCACGCTCGCGCTTCCTGTCGCGGAGCGACAGGGCTCCGAAAACCTGCTGATCGCCTAAGGCTCGCCATGACTCTCTCTCGTCTGTTGATCGTCGGGTTTCTGTGTCTCGCGCTGGCGGGCTGTGCCGATCCGGTGACGCTCGAAAACTTCAACCGTATCAAAACGGGCATGTCGATGACCGAGGTCGAGACCATCCTCGGTGGTCCCGGCAGGTCTTATGAAGGGATCAAAATTTGGCGCGGACGAGGCAACCGCACGGTGACGGTCGAGTTCGATGATCGCGGCCTCGTCGTCAATCAGACGCGAGACGGCTTCTGAGCGGCGTCTCTGTTTCGAGCGACATCTTCCCGACAAACCCTGTCGCTGTCCTGCATGAGTGAATCTCACTCCCGCGCTGGCTACGATCCGCCACGTGGTTCTGATCGCTATCCGTTTCACTTTTCAAGGCTGCTCACCGTGCGAAACTCTCGGCCCATTCGATTCTGTGTTTTGCGGGCGTTCGCTCTGCTGGCGATCACATTCGTTTCCGCGCTGACCGCGCGAGACGCGCTCGCCCAGCGAGCCAATCATTCGTCGTCGCCGAAGATCGTCGAAACTTTGCAACCTTACGTTGAAAGTCAGGCCCTCGCTGGCGCGGTGACAGTCGTCGCCGACAAGGACAAAATTCTCAGCCTCGATGTAGTCGGGTTCGCTGACATCGCGGCCAAGCAAACAATGCCCGTCGATGCCCTCTTCTGGATCGCATCGCAATCGAAGCCGGTCACGGGTGCCGCGCTGATGATCCTCGTCGATGAGGGCAAGGTCGATCTGAACGCTCCCGTGTCGAAGTACTTGCCCGAGTTCAACGACATCTGGCTGGCAACCGAACGCGACACCGACCACGTGTTGCTCAAACGTCCCGCACGCCCGATCACGGTGCGCGACTGCATGAATCACACGAGCGGGATGCCTTTCAAGTCGGCGATGGAACATCCGACGCTCGACCTCCTGACGCTGCGAGACGGCATTCGCAGTTACGCCCTGACGCCGCTCATCACGGAGCCGGGAACGAAGTACGCCTACTCGAACGCGGGGATCAACACCGGCGGACGGATCATCGAAGTCGTCAGCGGCATGAAGTACGAAGACTTTCTCGACAAGCGGCTCTTCGGCCCACTCGGCATGACCGACACGACCTTCTGGCCCAGCGAAGAGCAACAGAAGCGGCTCGCCAAACCGTACAAGCCGACCGCTGACAAGATGAATCTCGAAGAGACGACGATCAGCCAACTCCGCTATCCGCTCCACGATCGGACTCGCCAACCGATGCCCGGCGGCGGCCTCTTCTCCACCGCGAATGACATGGCCCGCTTCTGTCAGATGGTCTTGAACAAGGGGACGCTTGATGGCAAACGCATCCTGTCCGAAGCGGCCGTCGCCACGATGACCAGCAAACAAACGGCGGACTCGGTGAAGGACGGTTACGGCGTCGGCTGGTCCACTCAGGGCGACTCGTTCGGACACGGCGGAGCCTTGGCCACCAATCACAACATCGACACCAAACGCGGACTCATCACGATCTACCTCGTCCAACACGCAGGCTTCCCCAAGAACGGCAACGAAGCTCAGGGCGCTTTCCGCAAAGCGGCCGAGGCCCAGTTCGGCACGACGCGCTGACGAGAGTTTTTGATCGTCGCTCGACCTTCTTTCTCTCGTTCCCAAGCTCCAGCTTGGGAACACTGCTTTAGAAGCTCCCGCTTCGAGTCCTTGCCTTCCGGCCATCCCTGTTCTACGCCGCGCCAAGCTGGAGCTTGGTGCAGTCCGTTCCCAAGCTGGAGCTTGGGAACGAGATTCATGAGACGACGAGACTCCTCCTCGAACTCACTGCCGCGACTTGAGGAACGCGATGAGATCGACAAGCTGTTCTCGCGTGAGTTGCGTCTCCAAACCGGCGGGCATGGTCGAGACGGTGCCGGGGCGAATCTCCTCGATGTCGGCGCGGGATACTCGCACTTCTTCTTTTGCTCCGGTGGCAAGGATGATCTCGTCGGGTGTCTCGCGGCGAATGAGACCGCTGTGCTGCTTGCCCGACTGCATGACGATCAGGACCGGCTCGTAGCTTCTCACGAAGCTGACGCTCGGGAAGAGGAGCGATTCGAGCAGGTCGCGCTCGGTCCGGATCTTGCCGATGCGCGACAGGTCGGGGCCGATGTTGCCTCCCTTGTAGCCGATGGCGTGACAAGCGACGCACGCCGCCTTCGAGTTCGCGAAGACAAGCTGCCCACGCCGGATGTCCCCCTGCCCCACTTGGCCAACCATTTCGTCGAGCCGCTCTTTTTGTTTGGCCGCTTCGACGTTGATGGCCGCGTAGAGCGCTTCGGCTTGCTGCTGGACGGGCGCGGGAAACTTGGCGAGTCTCAGCTTCACCGAGTCCACGCGCAGGCTCGTTAGCACCGGCGACTGCTTCAGTCCTGCGACCAGTTTCATCCCGACGGCCTCATCGGTCGATGACTCGAATGCGCCGAGCAACCGGTTCAGTTCGAGCGGCCCGACGCGCGAAACCGCATCCGCGAGCGTTGCGAGCTGTTCGACACTGAGCTTTGTCTTGAGCAGTGCCTCGACCGCCGACGACCGTGCGGCGACGGAGGCTTCTTCACCGAGGTTGTCGATCAGCAGCGCGAAGTGCAGCGGTTCGAGCGGCCCCGATCCGGCCGGGATCGCGGCGAGTGAGGCGACACGCATTTCTCTCGCGATGTTGTCTGATGAAGCGAACTTTCGCAGACCTTTCACCAATGATTCGGTTCCCGTTTTCGGCAGTGGGACGGCGCGAACGATCTCCACAACGTGGCCCTTCATCGAGTCATTGTCTGGCGCGAGCATGTCGGTCAACGACGCGAGCCATGACGGCGGCATCTCCTTCAACCCCGACGCGGCCATCGCTTCGAGGACCGTATGACGCGCTTCGCCACTGCGGTCGGAGGTGGCGTACGCATTGAGGTGGCTCGCCATCAGTTCCTGCACGCTCGGCGTGGCTGCGAACTTGGTGAGCAGTTCGCGGAATTCCAGATACTCCTTGCGACGCCAGTCCGTCTTCTTGAGCTGCCCGCGCAGATGATCGGCCACCGCGTGGCCCCACTCCGCATGGCGCATGGCGAGCCACACGGCGGTCTCGCGCAGCAAGGGATCGTATGAGTTCAGGAATGGTGTCACCTGCTCAGCCTGCAAACCGCCGCCCTGCATCTGATCGAGGGCGATCATCGCAATTCGTTTCTCATCACTCGAGCCGGTGTTGAGACCATGTGCCGTAAGGTCCGGATCGGCGATCTCGATGAGGGCGAATGTCAGCGCGTGTTCCAGTTCGCGGAGTCCCTTGTTGCCGAAGACACGCCGAACTTGGGATGCTTGGTCGAGAAGATCGGCCACCGTGGAACGGTTGCCGAGTCGTCCGCACACCTCCGCCCACAATCGGATTTGATGGACCGACTCGGTGTACGGCAGATGGCGCATCATCTCGAGCGCTTCGGCGTCGCGCCACAGGCTGATCGAGTTCAGAGCCGCCAGCCGAACCGTGTCCCCCGGATCGTAGAGCGCCTCGCGGACATGGCGTCGCGCGGCGGGAGCGTCGATTCGTGTGAGCGCCCAGACCGCATTGATGCGAGTCCTTTCCGAATACTCGCGCCTAGCACCTCGATACGTCGGATTGACCGCTTCGTCATCTGTCAGTTCGCCGCTGCGGATCAGTGTTCTGAGGATTGTTCGCAGCGCCGCAACAGCAGCGGGTTTGTCGCCCTTCGCCAGATCGCGGATCGCGCGGCGCTGCACTGCCGGACGCGGATCACCCAACAGACGAGCCAGGTCTTCGGGGGTCAGCTTGGCCCAGTCGAGTTTCAACCCGCGCGGGTCAGTCAGCAGCAGAGATCGCTTCTCCGAGGCATCATTCCCATGATTCCCATTCCTCCCCTGCGGGTCTGCTGTGACACTCTTCGATTTCAAATCCGCTGACGATTCCGAAGACAAAGCCGGACGGGCAGGAGTGCCCATCCTACGGACGCGATAGATCGCGCCGAGCACATCCGGCTTGTCGAGCTGCGACGTCGGGCAACAGAGCTTGTACCAGCCTCCCGTGTCGCAGATGACGAGGCTGCCGTCGGCGTCCTCCAGCACGTCGGTCGGGTGAAAATCGAGATTGTTCGAGACGACGAAGTCCGAGTCGGTCGAGGAGAACGTCGCGCCGCTGTTCTTCAGTTCGTGACGCGACACCTTGTACATGTTGAACTGGCACGCGAAGAGGTTGTCACGGAACTTGGGGCCGAAAACTTCCGACTCGTACCGCGTCAGTCCGCACGGCGCGGCGGCACCCATGTGGACGAGCGGCGGCAACAGATCGCCTGTGCGCGGATGGAAGTCGGTGACGTTGTGGACCTTGCCGTAGACGCCGCCATACACGGCGTGAATCAGCCCGTCCCGCAACCCACCGCCGGGGTTCTGAAGAAACGTCGTCGTGAAGATTCGCTCGCCACCGGGCGTGAAGACGACATCGACCGGGTTGTCCATCCCGCCCGTCATCACGTTCTCGATCGGACCGGTTCCATCCGCACGGCGTCGGAAAATATGAGATGCCTTCGTGACGAGCGGCTTCTTCCCCGGCTGCTCGTAAGTCTGTTCGGCAAACGCCCCCTTGCACCAGTAAATGAAACCATCAGGCCCGAGATACGGCCCGTGCAGATCGTTCGCACAGCCGGTGAGCGTCTTTCCTGCAAACCACTCGATGCGCTGATCGGCCACGCCGTCGCCATCGGTGTCCGTCAGCTTCCAGATGCTCGGCGGAGCGGCCACGTACAGCGAGCCGTCGTGCCACAACGTCCCCTCGGGAAACATCATCTTGTCGGCGAAGACAACACTCTTGTCGAAGCGGCCGTCGCCGTCGGTGTCCTCCAGCCGCACGATGCGATGAGTCCGCTCCTCCAGCTGCTTCTGAACGGGATCATTCGACCCAGACGAGTCGGCCACATACAGCCGCCCGAGTTCATCAAAGTCCGCCGTAATCGGTCGATCGACCAACGGCGACTTCGCCGCGATCTCAATCTCAAATCCGTCCGGCAGCGTGAACGTGTGTCCGTTGAGTTGCTGTTCGGCAGCCAACACCGACATCACTGACGAACCCAACAGCGTGACCAGAAACAACGCGAGCCAATTGCGATTCATGGGGGCCTCTCTGACGTGCGATCTCCAATCCAGCCAACGGCGGAATCGTAGCTATTCGAGATCGTCCGTGTGCGGTTGGCCTGACCTCAACTTCAATCTCGCGTCGTCGGAGCGGTCTCGACCGGACGGGGCTTTTCTTGGCTCACGCGCCGCCAACGCTTTGCCACGCAAGCAAAAAAAAGCCAGGCACGATTGCGGCCACGCGGCTCACCCAGCGTGTCTCATCGAGGGCCGCGCGAGTTATAAGGCACGCGATACGGTTCACCACACCCATGGTGCATGCTAGCCGCTTTATGAAACAGGATTCTGCCATTGCCAACAAACCTGACCCACATCACTCCCCATGTGCCGAAGTTGAAGCAGCCTTCCAACCGGACTTGGGCCTATCGGGGTGTGCGAGCCGTGATGGCGGCGTTGCAACGTTGGTGTGGTAGTCACGAGTTGTCGCTGCCTGCGTTGGAAGCGGGCGTCTTGCGCCAGTTCGGTAGCGAGGCGTTTGAAGACACGAGTTTTCGTGAACCGCTGTCGATCTTGTTGAGGTCGATCTCGGAGAGAGCTCGGTTGAACTCTGTCGGCCGCTTCGCGGCGTTTCAAATTCTGCGGCGAATCCTGTTCAATCGGTTGAGCCTTGAGCGGGCTTGGCGTGATGGCGGGCGTGCGACTGGTCCCGCCGTGACTCGGCCGCTGTATGTGCTCGGCCTGCCACGGACGGGAACAACGTTGCTATTCAATCTGCTGTCACGCGACCCTCACTCCCGGCCGCTGACGTACTGGGAGTCGCAGTACCCGCTCTACGTTTCCGGTTATCGAAACGGCTTCGCGGTTGAGTCTCGCCAACGTCAGGCCGTCCAATCCTGCGCGATGGTGGAGCGTCTGGCACCCGCGTTATCGGGCATCCACAAGATCGACCCGCTCGGGCCGGAAGAGTGCATTTGGCTACTGGAGAACACACTGCACTCTCAAAGCTTCTCGCTGATGTGGCACGTTCCGGAATATAGCGCCTGGTTGAAGTCGCGGACGACGGAACATTGGGAGGCGGCGTATCGGCACTACCTCGATACGCTCCGGTTGCTTCAGCGAGACACGTCCGATCGCCGCTTCGTACTGAAGTGTCCGCTCCATACGCCGCACGTTCCGACGCTGTTGAAGCTGATGCCCGATGCCTGTTTTGTGCAGACATATCGAGACGTGGGCGAGGTCGCCGCGTCGTGCTGTAGTCTCGGCTATGAGTCGCGCCGCATCTCGTCAGATGAGGTCGATCCGGTCGCTGTCGGCCGTGAGATACTCGACGCCCTGTCAGAAACTGCCTTGAAAGGAGCGACTGCCTCAGCCGAGCATCCCGGCCGAGTCCTCGACATCCATTACGAGCGACTCGTGCAGGCCCCGATCGCAACCGTCCGGTCCATTTACGAGTTCTTCGGCCTGACGCTGACCGCAGCAGCCGAGCAACAGATGCAACGCTGGCTCGACTCGAATCCCAAAGGTCGTCACGGCAAGCACCGCTATTCGCTCGAACAATTCGGCCTCGACCGAGCCACAGTCGAAGCGAGGTGCGAACCCTATCGAGCGATCGAACAACGGCTGTCATCGAAGTTCAAAAAGCCATCGGACTGATCTGATTCTGATGGAATGGCGGCTCGCCCAATTCAGGCTCCGGTCCCAGATCGCACTCCAATCCGATGACCTTGCAGTTGGGCAGCAATGACATTGTGAGTCGAGTCTGTTCTTCATCAGTCAGCGCCTGTTCGATGGAGAGTTCTTTTAACGCTTGGAACTGAGACCAATCGACGAGACGGACATCGAGTCGCGTGCAACCGATCAGGCTCAACGTTTGAAGCTGTGGCAGGGAACTCAATCGCTGTACACCCGCAGCCGTGACGAGTGTGCGTCCCGCGTGCAGGATTTTGAGACTAGGCAGCGCGACAAGGTGGTCGAGATGCGAGTCGTCCAACCCCGTATTCGAGAGACCAAGCACTTCAAGCTGAGAGCAGCCGGACAAGTGACGTAGACCGTGACCGCGAACTTGGGTTCCGTGAATCAGCAGCACTTGCAATGCACGATTGTCAGCGAAGCTTGCCAAGTTCTCGTCAGTCAAATCGGAACCGCTCAGA
>JAYVOX010000684.1:0-13568 GCA_043757695.1 Schlesneria sp. | reverse complement strand
ATAGGTCTGCCACGTTGTGGCGGAAGACAAAGAGCAGCCAGCCGCCAACATCGAACAAGATTCACGACGAACCCCAGCCGCAGTTCGCCCGCACTGATGAAGGTGTCATTCCACAGCGGCCCGATCTCCTCGAACGTCGCATTCCCCGCGATCAGCAGCCGCACTCGCGGACGATGTGGAATGGTCGCCCGCAGCAGCCCCATCAGTTGCACGAGTTGTTGCTTCGTCTCCGGGCTTCTCGCCGACGACTTCTTTCAGCCGCTCGAATTCATCCAGACAGAACAGAATGCGATCGCCTCCCCGGCCGCTGTTCGTGTTCTTCCATTCAATTGTGCATATGACCGAATCCGGCCTGCACCATTTGAAACACCATTTAACGCTTTGTGATTTTCGGTCCCACATACACGACGTAAATCGGACGATCAACTGGAGTTGGCCAAGAGAAATGGACACGCAACTTTGGCGAGTTCACTTTTCCGTGCCATGTACAGAACATAAATTCGCTTGGGTTGTCGGGACATCGAAATGTGAGATCGCCCTTGAATGTATTCTTCTCCGTCTCGGACGAATCCGTGAACCAAGGTCGATTGCCCTTGAAATAGGTTTCGTAGATGCGGTCACCGTCTGGAGTTCGTTGGCCATTTTCATCAATACAGCCAGACAGATCGTCCAATGTCCGAAGCAGGATTTGAATGCGTTCTGCTGCGCCATGAACGAAGGGATGCCCCTCAAGTGGGTCAAAAGCGTCTTCAGAAAAGACGAGCCTCTGGCATGACGCACGAACGCGCTCTGCAAGCGATTCCCACGACAGAATCGGCAACGGACTCCGCGCGAGTGATTCGCTGACGGATGAGACGGACCAATGGTTGGCCACGGCGATTTCGGATGAATGGCCGTCGCTGCCAATCCATGTCACATTGATCGGCGAGAACATCCAGGCGGATGGGTCAAAGCTGACGAGTTCCCGTGCAAGCCCATGTGCCACAGAAAAAGCCGTCTCAGCGAGCGCTGATTCGGTCACCGGTTCGCTGTTCACTGCGAACCAGTCATCTGGTGAGTGCTGTCGCAATTCATCCCAATGCGGTCCATGTTTGGTGAGCCATTGCATCCATGCACTGCGTTTCGGCGCGGGCAACGATTGAATTGCCTGCTGCATACCGATGGTTGGAGTGACTTGGGAGTGCGCAAGGTTGGGATTGCAAAACAACGACCTTCCCGCCAACTGAATCGTTTGTCGAATGAGCATGATCCGCTCAACGGAATCGTTGAAGGATTCCAATTCGTGAAACTGACCGCTCAATGAAAGATCGTTGACGAGATAGTCCACCTTACTGCCCCCATCCGGCAAAGTAGCTGGCGTCCTTATCAAATTGATCAAAGAAGCCATCGGGCCAGACATCGACGTTGCCTTGAGCATCAATCGTTGGGCTCACAACCTGAGTGACTTCGCTGTCGCGGCCTCTGAAGAAGTGCAACGCGACCTGACTGCAATCGATGTGCTTCTCCTTGACGGCACGGCGTATTCCATTCAGGACGTGATCGCTGTGTGTCTCAAGGATGACTTGCACTCCCGCCGCAGCCACCTGCGCCAAGAATCGGCCCATGCGAGCTTGCCCCGCTGGGTGCAGATGCACTTCCGGATTTTCAATGAGCAGCAAGTCATCCGCCGACGCAGAAAGGGCCGCAATGATGATGGGCAAGACTTGCGTCAGCCCAAACCCAACATTCGCCGGACGATGAAAGTTGGTGGCATCCGACGTGCGAATTCCCAACGTGACCGCGTTCGCTTGTGGGACTTGCTGCACGTCGAGCGTGCAAGCCGGGAAGAACTCTCGCATCCACGCTTCAACTTGTCGCATCCGAGTCGGAGGCACCTGTGGAATCACCAGTGAGGGTAGGACATCTTCATCGCGTCCCCAGAAGAGAACACTCACTGCGTTCTCACCGCGGCATCCGACGGACGCTCCCAATGCGCGATCGACCAAATAATACACCTCGCGTGGCCCAACTCGTTCCGCCGTGAGGTAACACAGTCTGCGAATCCGTTCTGCGACTGCCTTCTCCCGCAGATCAACTTCCAGCGGCAAAAGAAAACGCAACGTCGGGGAACGGTCATAGCTTTGCGCTCCGGTTCTGACGTTCGATAGCTCGGCAGACATCGCGTGCCGCTCGCCCTCGAAACGCCAAGCGATCGAACAATCATCCTCCACAACTCCGATTGAAAATGAACGAAGAGAGGACAATTGATCGACGACATCGGTCACCGTTCCCAAGCTTAGATCGGCACCATTGAGAACGAGACGATTCGCCCACTCGTGCGCGCGCATCGTCTGGTGTAATAGCCCCAGCGATTGCAGCACGGACGACTTGCCTGACGCATTAGTCCCGGCCAACAGTGTCATTCTCTCAAGCGGTAGGGCCAGCTTTTCAAAACATTTGAAATGTTCAAGTTCAAGTCGGGTTAGCACCAAACACCTCCGCAAACATGGCTCTGGATGCACTGAATCGGTGTTTGACCTCCGACGTCGCATTGGGCCCGCGAGTGATTGATTTGTCAAATCGCTCATCCTCTAACAACGCATAGAAGGCGGTCTTGAGCTTGTCCTGCCGCCGAGAAAATTTCTTCGAGTCAATACGGGAAAGCCCTGTCACCATGACATCCCAAAGCGATGCATTCAAGACGGCTCGCTCCGTTGCAGAGAGCTTGTGCTTGCGAAAAGCATGCCTGCCAAACAGGGAGAAATTGTTGGTGAGTCCCGTTCTGAACTCGCGCGAGAGTGATTCAAGTTCCGCAACAGACATCAAATTCATCTTGATCAACGCCTTCGCCAAGAAGTCGTCCATGTCTCCCTTATATTCCTCAATCGAAAGTAACTGAAACGCGCAGAAGCGGTTTACGAACTCTCGATCACGCATTGTTTTGGATTTAAGGCTTTTGCCCGTAGCCTCTGCGAATAGTCCAGTCGAGGCTTCGGTCTTAAGGAATCTCGTTGCAGCGCCAGAATAGAGGCTGTTTCGCATTTGCTGGCGCGTGAGAAGCACGCCGCTATTGACCCGATCAAAGATGTCGAGTCGTGCTCGCTCCGGAACCTTTGAATCAATGACGTAAAGCACCAAGCTGCAGTCTTCGACGCGGGTTTGCAGATTGGGTGCCAGTTCGCGGAAGAGCTTTCCATCAAGTTTCGGTTGGTCTTTCAGTTTGAGCGCGAATTCGTTCTTCAAGAACCGCTTGAACGAGGTCAATCTCTGCAACCCATCGACGACAACTCGCCGACCTTGCTTATCCTCTGCAAGGTAGAACACGGGCAAAGGAATGCGCATTAAGGCCGATTCGATGAGCTTGCTCTGTTTTTCCACGGACCACACGAATTCTCGTTGGAAGTCCGGGTTCATCACAAACTTTTCCTGACCGATGCGACGTACGACTTCAAAGACCGTTTGGGGTTCCGTCCGAATCAAGACTGTGTCAAGGGGATAGTCGCCCCACGATGAGTCATCCGGGTCGTCAAGTCCCTCAATTTCCTCTTCAGCTTCTTCGGCCATCGGAGCGGTCAGTGTGGGCATGGAAGGGTCTCTGCTTTTGACGAGAAATTACCAAACCAAAATGTGATTCGACGCATCCTTGAATGACACCGTCGCGGCTCACCAATTCTGTGGAACAGGGTAATCGTTTTTGAGAAATGGCGTCACCCATTCGCGCGAGAAAGGATCGAGGCTCGATTCCACTCGTTGACCCGCAGAAACTCGCCCTGAGTCTTCGGGGACTTCACCGCTGAGTTGCCGCACGACTCTTTGATCATTTCGATCATCGCGTCGCCGGCGGCGTGGCCGATGCGGGTGTACCAGATCGCGCTGCCGTGGTAGGGTCGATCCGAGCCGGTCTTGTTCCACTGCTTGAGGTTCTGCTGCCAGATGGGGAACAGCTCTTCGGCCGCCTTGTCGACCAGCAGGTCGTTGCGGAGCGATTTGACGTTGCCTTTGAACTCGGGCACGTCGTTCATCGCCATCTGCGCGTTCTGCACGGCCAGCCCGCCCCCTTGAGCCGGCTTCGATCCGTTCGTGCCGAGCGCGGCGATGACGAACGGCAGGAGATCCGGCGCTACGACGACAACTCGCGAGAACAGTCCGATTTGTCCGCCGACATCGGTGAGACGCGGAACCTTGCCGCCGAGAAACCCGAGGTGGCCGCGAAGCTCAATGAGCAGCTCGAACTTTGGCTCAGGGAAGCGGCGGCGCAGATATCGACTCGCCGCAATTGAACCGACGGCGATGCTCCCTCTTCCTGCTCAGTTCTTCGCCTGGATCGTCGCATTCCGGCCACATCACCAAATGCTCAAGATTCGGCATCCGGCAAATGCCGTAGGCGAAATGGTGACTGCGAGGAGCAGGAGTAAGTGCGTCATGGCGCGGTAGCCTCCGCTGATTATTCGTCGTCATTGAGGCTGTGGAGGATGCATTTGAGATAGGTCGTGGTCTCGGTGGCATCGAGGCTGCCGTCTTTGTTTTTGTCGGCGCGCTGGAAGTGAGCCTCGACGTGATTCTTGCCTGTCGCGAGTGCTTCAAACTCTTTGACGCTGATTTTGCCGTTGCCATCTTCGTCGGTGGCTTTGAACCAGTCGGCGACTGGCTTGCGGGAGAACTTCCACCAGGGGACTTTCGGCAGCAACGCGGTGAGTTCTGCGACATCCAGCGAGCCGTCATCGTTTCGATCGTGTTTGGCAAACTTGTCCGGCCCGTGCTTCTCCGAGCGGCTGATAGAGGCACTGAACTCGACGTAGCTCAGCCTGCCATCGTGATCCTTGTCGGCAGCAGCGTGAACTTGCGCCGCCGTCATTTGGAAGCGATCGGGGCCGAGTGGCGCGGGTGCGGTGAGAGGCTCGGTGAGCTGAATGCTCTTGATGACATTGTCCTGGGAGACCTTCGCCTTGACGCCGTAGCCGGGCGTAGGTTTGCGCGCCTTTTCATCGGTGATGCCGACGTAGTTGATCTTGCCCTTGCCCTCCAGCTTGAGCGTTCGCTCGATGTCGCGTCCCTGTTTGACGGTCAGCGTTTTCCCGTCCTCCGAAATGCTGACCCGTGTGCCAACGACGACGGGACTATCCTTGCCTTTGCTGTTGGAGTCGGCGTGGGCATGGCCGCAAGAGAACACAATGAGGGCTGCGAGAATGAAGTTGATTTTCAGGGTGATTCTTGGAGTTGATGTTTGCATGTGTTCAATGAGCCGCAGGGCGCTAGCCCCGGTTGAACCGGACGCTAGCGCGTTCCGGCTGATTTCACGGAAGACCGTCACAGGCTTGTCGGCGATGTGCGCGCCTTTGGCGTCGCTGGTGCCATGCACGTAACCTCGTTTGGCTCCCGCGCCGGCCAGTATGGTCGAGAAGGCGATGGGGTAGTGACAGCGCCCGTTGCCGGTCCATTTCGGCTCGCGACCAGCCGATTGGTTGATGCACACGGACGAAGGGAGCGTCCAGTGGCTGGGTCCGAGATAGCGTTGCGCCCACGCTCCGAGCGACGGGTGGCGGGTGGCGGATCGTGTTGCGCGATTCAAACGCGGTGCGCATGTAGTATTGAGCGGGCTGGTGAACGCGATTCGCGCAGTCATTGAGCGGATGATGCAGAGTTTGATTGAACGAAAATAAATTCGCGTGAGTTGAACAGCATCCATGTCAGCTCGCTCAGGTTCATGCCGTTCTGGAAGGCACGTTGGATCGTGGTCAGTTCGCGCGGTGTCGGCGTGCGTCCCAGGAAGCTGACATAAAGCGACATCGCCTGCTCTTGCGTGGTCGGCTTCCCGGCCGCCGCTTTGAAGGCGATCGCGGTGTCGCTCGCAATCAGTTCCTGGACGGAGCCGTTCATCAGCATGAGTATCTGCGGGATCCCCCCTTCGAGACTGCCGTCATCGGCCACCGTTCGGTCCGACTGTCCAAACATGCGGAGAAAATGCGAGTCGTCGGCGGGCTGTTCCAGTTCCGAAGCGCGGGCCAGTGTCAGGCTCTGGAATTTCGGTGGCTCCGGTCCGTCATAGTTGCCCGTGCGGCTTCTCTTCTTGTTTCCCGAGGTGGCCTTCAGCTTTTCGGCCGCGGCCAGGACTGTCTCTTGATTGATGGGACCGCCGTCGAAGAGGTCGTAGCGGCGCACGTCCTCGGACTTGTCTCGAGGGAACTGGTCGAGCCGCGTTCCCATCACGAGCGTCAGCACGGAATTCCACGCTTATTCGGCCGTCATGCGGTGCAGCACCGGGCCGGGAAACAGATACGCTTTCAATCAACTTCTTCAGCCACGGGGCGAACGAGCGACTCGCCAAAGTGGTCTCGAATGCAAAGCTCTTTCGTTCCGCTGCCAATTCGCGCAGGTGCGTGAGCATGATGCGACCGGCAGCCATCGACACACCTTCCGGGTGGAAGGCGGATAGCCCGCGAGCAATCACATCGGCATTCACGAACTCGGTCACTTGCAACGGTCCCTGCAACAGCTTCGCCGACGCAGTTGACTTACCCGCCCCGTTGGGTCCGGCGAGCACAATCACGTCTGGCATGGCTTCACCACTCGTTCTTCATCTCGACTTGTTCTTCATCTCGACTTGTTCTTCATCTCAATCACAGACTCGTCAACCTACCGTAGTCCCGTCGCTTTACTGTAGTCCCGTCGCTCCGCCGACGGGAGGTCTTGTCGGCGGAGCGACAAGACTACAGTGGGACCACGAACGGGGAAACTACCGACTTGTCACGTCTCAGTTTGTCCTCGACGAAGCGGCGGATGGTGATCCGGACGCGGCTCGACGACGGCTGAAAATGCTCGATGGGATTCCCTTGTTGCTCCCTTCGGAACGAGTCGAAGAGATTGCTGAAGAACTGATCCGCCGCTCGCTGATGGCGGAGAAGGCCAAGCTCGATGCCCTGCACGTTGCTTCAGCCGCTGTGGGAGGCGTACATTACCTGCAGACTCAGAACTGCAAGCACATTGCCAAGGCGCGCGTCCTTCCACAGGTCTACGACTTGCTCGAAGAACTGGGGCTGCCGCGATTATTGATCTGCACACCGGCGGAGTTTTTGGGAGGTGCGAATGATGATGTCGAATTCAATTCTCGATGAACTGCAGGCGACCCGGGAAAGGCTTCTTGCAGAAGCGGACGGCGACTTCCATCGCTACGTTATGGAAGCGAGTACGCGTGCGTTGGCATCGGGGCACCCTCTTGCAGAACCAACGCAGCGAACAAATCGCTCAAACGGCCGAGTGGCTTTGGTCGGTGCTTCGCCGCCCACAGAGGAAAGGAAGCAGACGGTGTCTTGACGTTTCTGGGGGCGAGCGAGTTGCTCGACTCCAGCCACCCACCGCCTCACCGAGTAAAGTTTCTTCTCCGGTCTCCTCGCCCCAGCTTTGCGGGGAGAGGGCTAGGGTGAGTGGCTTTTCTTTCTTCTTCGTCTTCTTCCGCCCCAAGGTCCATCATGCCACGTCTCATTCTGCCAGTGCTGTTCCTGATGACTGCGATTACTCACGCCGAAGAAGCGCTGTTCGTGGCCACGCCGCTGACTCAGCCCAAACAGTTCACAGCCGGGATTGAAGGGCCTCAGTGCGACAGGGCGGGGAACATCTATGCCGTCAGCTTCGGGAACGCACAGACGATCGGCAAGGTCTCGCCCGACGGCAAGGCCGAGGTCTTCGTGACGCTGCCGGGGAAGAGCGCTGGCAACGGGATCGTCTTCGACAGCCAAGGCCGGATGTACATCGCGGACTATGTCGGACACAACGTCCTGCGAGTGGACATGGCCTCGAAGAAGATCGAGGTCTTCGCGCACGAGCCGACCATGAACCAGCCCAACGATTTGGCGATCGCTCCCAACGGTACGCTCTACGCCAGTGACCCAAGTTGGGAGAAAAGCACGGGTCAACTCTGGAAAATTGACACGACCGGCAAGGTGACGCGCGTCGCCGCTGAAATGGGAACGACCAACGGCATCGAAGTCAGCCCCGACGGCAAGACGCTCTACACAAACGAGTCCGTCCAGCGAAACGTCTGGTCATTCCCAATCCACGACGACGGCACGCTCGGCGAGAAGAAGCTCATCAAGCAGTTCCCCGATCACGGCTTCGACGGCATGCGGTGCGATGTTGATGGCAACCTCTACATCACTCGCCACGGCAAAGGGACCGTCGTGGTGATGACACCCGACGGCAAGGTGCTGCATGAAGTCGATGTCCTCGGCAAGCAGCCGAGCAACCTTTGCTTTGGTGGTCCCGATGGTCGCACCGTCTACGTGACCGAAGTCGAACACACCCGCCTCGTGCAGTTCCGAGTCGCCAAACCCGGACTGGCTTGGAAACGCTGGCAGGATGTGAAGTAATCGTAGCTGGTGGCAAATTGCTGATGGGAATGATGGGAATCAAGGGACTGCTGGTTTGTCAGGCCCCATCGGCTGGTTGTCGGCGATTGGCCATGATTCGCAGCGTTCCCATGATTCTCACCAGACTTTTAGCCCCTGTCCGAAACTCAAACAAGCCACTTCAACGAAAGGCCATCCGTGACACCGCAAGAAACAGCCGAACAACTGGGGCTAACATTTGCCAAGCAGGAGCCGGGGTATCTGAACCTCTGTGCCAAGTCGGGAAATCTCCTCTTTACCTCCGGTCACGTCAGCGACCTGAAAGGGAAGCTCGGCGCGGGGACGACTGTCGAGCAGGGCTATCAGGCGGCGCGCGACTGCTGTGTGAAGATTCTCCGCTCGGTCTACAACGCGCACGGAACACTCAACGGGTTGAGGGTCATCAAGCTGCTGGGCTGTGTGAACTCGACGCTGGAGTTCAACGAGCAGCATCTGGTCATCAATGGTGCGTCGGACCTGCTTCACGAACTCTATGGCAAAACGGGCGACGGCTATCACGCCCGCAGCGCGCTTGGCTTCGCCCAGCTCCCGACCGGCGCGGCTGTCGAAGTCGAGGCGATCTTCGAGATCAAGTCGTGAGCGGCTCTCCCCTGCCCTATTAGACTTCGCGCGGCTTGATTTGAGGCCCAGGCGAGCCGCACGCCGTAAGGGTTCTTAATCGCCGCAGGAAACCCGTGGCCTGACGGCACACGGCTCGCCTGAAACATCTCACGTTCGGCCGCGTGAGGTATAGATTTCAATGTGTCACCCAATGTGGTGTGGTCTCATGCGGAGCATGGGGCCGAGTGTCTGAAACGTCTCCTCTTTCAAAGGTCTTGCTGATGATTCGTCGATCCGGATCGACTGTGTTACTGACCCTGTTTGCCCTCCTGCTAGGAACCGAGTCTCTCATGCTCCGTGCTGCCGACAAAAAAGCTGTTGAACCTGGTGTCGTTGACAAGGACGCTCCCGCCGAGTTCACGACTACGAAGAGTGGTCTCAAGTACCGCGTCCGCCGTAAGGGGGAAGGGAAGCTGCCGACCGCCCGAGACACGGTTTCGGTTCACTACAAAGGGTGGCTCGACAACGGCAAGGAGTTCGATAGTTCCTACGCGCGCGGTGAGTCGATCAAGTTCCCGCTCAATGGCGTCATTGCGGGTTGGACCGAGGGGATGCAGCTCGTCGGCAAAGGGGGCATGATCGAACTGGAGATTCCCTACGCCCTCGGTTATGGCGAACGAGGGGCATCACCGGATATTCCGGGCAAGGCCACGTTGCACTTCCTAGTCGAACTGTTGGACATCAAAGAAGCGCCGAAGCCACTCGAACCTGGGGCCGCCGACAAGGATGCTCCGAAAGAGTTCTCGACCACCAAGAGCGGTCTCAAGTACCGCGTCTTACGGAAGAGCGACGGCGTCAAACCGAAGACCTCGAACACCGTCACCGTGCATTACAAGGGAACGCTCGACGACGGTTCGCAGTTCGACAGTTCTTACGAGCGCGGCCAACCGACATCGTTCCCCTTGGGCCGAGTCATTCCCGGTTGGACCGAAGGGATGCAACTCGTCGGCAAAGGGGGCATGGTCGAGTTGGAGATTCCTTTCAACTTGGCTTACGGCGAAGAGGGACAGCCTCCCGTGATCCCGCCGAAAGCCACGCTCCACTTCATCGTCGAACTCATCGAAGTGAAGTGACCGCGACGGACGTGAATTGATGAAGACGTGAGCGAGCGAGGTTGGAGGTTCCATCCTCGCTCGTTCATTTCACTCCGCGTGGATTGCCGCCAGCTCGGCGGCCTCGCGCAGCTTCTTCGGGAAGAGGGGCAGTGCGATGTCGGGGCCGAGCAATTGCGGATGCCACATCTTTTCCCATTCCAGTGAGTACCAGCCGGTGTAGGTCGCATCGAGCAGTAGCTGCAGGCAATCGACAATTGGAAACTCGCCGCCACCAAACAGAACGTAGTCGGCGTGAAGGTGCCCGCTCATGAGACTGCTCGCCGCGTGTGCGGCTGCGGTGGACTCGACGGTTTCCTCGCGAGTCGGCAGCGTGATGGAGTCCTTCCAGTGCGTGTGTCGCGTCCAAGGTCGCAGCCGCTCCCACGTGTCGGCCGGTCGCTCGCGATGAAACTTCCACGGATGATGCGTGTCCCAGACGAGTCCCACTGAGGGATGGTTGACTCGCCGCATCAACTCTTCGCACGGCGGCGAAGCAGAGAAGTCGCCATGAGTTTCGAGCAGGATTTGAATTCCCGTTGGCGCGGCTGCTTCGCCCAGCGCGGTGAGTCCGTCGGCGATCTGTTTCATCGTTTCTGATCGCGCTCCGTCACTCGCGGGCAGCGTGTCGCCGAAGACGCGGATGAACTCGCCCCCGAGTGCCGCGCAGAGATCAATGTAGCGGCGGCCGATCTCAAGTTGTTCGGCCCGTGCGGAAGAGGTCTCGTGATCGAAGCGAACCGACGAAGCCAACCCGGCCACGCGGAATCCGGCGTCCCTCAACTCGCGGCTTCGAGTGGGAAGCAAACTCCGTTGAAGAACTGGGACTCCCAATAGATCCGTCTCGCGCGCAAGCAGTCGCACTTCGACGCCGCCGTATCCGAACGCCGGCCCCTGTCGCAGTACGTCGTGCCACGTCCAGTCGGGACAGGCGAGCGTCGAGAAGCTGATCTTGAGCGGAGTGGTCATGGCCGAGGGTCGCTTTACGAAGTGAGGGACTCTCCAAGAATCGCCAATCGCGTTGACATTGGAAAAGAGACTTTCGGTCGGCGCGTTTCGGCGGGGTCGAGAGAGCCGCGCCGAATGGGAGACGATGGCTCAAGCGGAGTCGCTGGTGCTACGACAGAGGCCGATTGAAATGCCGTGTGGGCGGTGTCACGTGCTTGGTGCGAAGCTGAGTCTGCACGAACTGGAGGTACTTCGGTTCTTCGTCTTCAAACAATTCCTTGCCGCCGCTGCGAAAGGCTGCTTCGAGAACATTGGCCGCTTCGTCGAGTCGCCCCACTTCCAACAGGCACTGGCCGAGACGCAGGAAGAGGAACGGATTGGCGTCACCGTCCGGGCAGGTGGCGGCTTCGAGCAAAAACTTGGCTCCGTTGTGGAAGTCATCCTGGCAGAAGTACGAATCGCCGATCGACAACAAAATCCAAGTCGCGGCGGGCCATTGATGAGCGGGCGCGGGAAGCAGGCTCCACGCCGACTGATACTTTTCGATCGCCGTGTGAAACTGCTCGATCCCGGCGAACCGATCTCCTTCACGGCAGAGGTTGTCCACAATCTGAGCGATGTCTTGGGGAAGGTTGTTCATGGGCGATTCGATCGGTGATGCGATGGAACGAGGCTGGAGTGCCTATTGGCTATGTTCTGCGGGGCTTTCTGGTGGCTGAGTCACTCGACGGCGTGCGCGGAGTTCATCGAGTCGTTGCTTCATCACGAGTTCGTGTCCTCGTTCGACCGGTTGGTAATAGGAGGTCTCCACGCCGAGATAGTCCTGCGCCACCCAACCGTCCGTCGCGTCATGCGGGTACTCATAACCATCGCCGTGTCCGAGTCGTTTCGCCCCTTGATAATGTCGGTCGCGCAAGTGGACTGGAACTGGCAGCGTGCGCTGGTGCTTCACGTCGTCCATCGCCGCGTCAATCGCCTTGTAAGCGGCGTTCGACTTCGGCGCGAGAGCGAGATACGTGACCGCTTGAGCCAGTGGGATGCGGCATTCGGGGAGGCCGATGAATTCGGTCGCGGCAGCAGCGGCCTGAGCGAGGATCAAGCCTTGTGGGTCCGCGTTGCCGATGTCTTCCGACGCCGAGATCACGATCCGTCGCGCGAGGAACCGAGGGTCTTCACCCGCCGCCAGCATCCGCGCCATCCAGTAGATCGCCGCGTCGGGATCGCTCCCGCGAATGCTCTTGATGAGAGCGCTGGCTGCGTCGTAATGCTCGTCGCCATCGGCGTCGTAGCGGATCGACTTCTTCTGAATCGATTCTTCGGCCGTCGCAAGGTCCAGTGTCTTGTTGTCGTCGGCCAACGACAACACGCCGACCTCCAAAGCCGACAGCGCCCGCCGCGCGTCGCCATCGCAGATCATCGCGAGAAATTGAATGGCCTCCGGCGTGGCGGCAACTCGATGCTGTCCGAGTCCCCGCGCCGAGTCCTTCAACGCACGTTCGAGTAGGGTTGCGATGTCCTCGACTGTCAGCGGTTGCAGTTCAAAAATTTGGCTGCGACTGAGTAGCGGCGAGATCAGTGCGAAGAACGGGTTCGCGGTCGTCGCCGCGACGAGCGCCACGACTCCCTCTTCGACATCGGGGAGCAGGACGTTCTGTTGTTGTTTGTTGAAGTGATGCAGCTCGTCGATGAACAACACTGTCCGTTGGCCACCCGACGCCACATCGTCTCGCGCCTTGTCGAGCACTTCACGCAATTCTTTCACTCCTGCGGCAGCCGCGTTGAGCGATCGAAACGTCCGCTTTGTGTGCTTCGCAATGAGTTCCGCGAGTGAAGTCTTGCCGGTCCCCGGTGGGCCATAGAAGACCAATGAACTGACTCGGTCTGATTCCAACAACCGCCGCAGTAACTTGCCCGGCCCGAGAAAGTGCTGTTGGCCCACGAACTCGTCGAGCGAACGTGGCCTCATGCGTGCCGCAAGGGGACGGACGGCCTCGCGATGCTCCGCTTCCAGACGGTCGAACAGAGCCATGAATTTCGCGGGCCTCGCAGGAACGGAGTTGGCCTGACTCTTGATACGAACAACAACTCGTTCGTGGATCGCAGGGCCACTCCCGCGTTGCCACGCGGGGAAAGAAGAAAGAAGAAACCTCCGCCTGTGCCGGTCGAAACTGCTGTTAATGAACCCGGAAGTTCAGGGGGAAGCCGCCATTCGGGTTTGCGTCATTTGGTCCCGCCGAAGCCGGATCACAGACAGACACGCGACCAAATCGAGCTAGCTCCCGTAAACCAAATTTGTAGGGTTAACGCACTCGTTCCGTATCGAACACGGCAGAAGTTCCTTGGACTCAGTGAGTCCGGGGCAGATGCTAGCGTGGCCCCGAGGGACATTCAAGAAGCGGTTGCAGCGTTGGCCTTGTGTTTGAGATGCAGGCGCTCAGCGGTGGTCGCCTTAGGCGAGCGGCAAGAAAAGATTTACCCGTAGGATGGACGCCTCGTCCGTCCGAGTCGCCGCTGGTAGTGACGGACGGACGAGGCGTCCATCCTACGA
>JAYVOX010000683.1:0-3622 GCA_043757695.1 Schlesneria sp. | reverse complement strand
TCGATGTCGAGCTCTTTGGCCAGAGCGAAAATTCGAATTTTCAAACGCGGTTCCTCGTTCGGGGGGTAATGCCCTGACCAGCTCAAATTTGCCAGTGCCCAATATCTTTGCCAGTGCCCAAGATCGTTGAGCAATGATTGCCAGTGGCGAGGCCAAGCGATACATCGCCAGACCATCAAATCACACGTCGGGAAGCTAACCCGTCGAGAGCGTTATCCCCTAAGAGAACACTGAATCTACTACTGAAGTGCGAAAGCGGAGAACGACGGTGATCTCCACCCCAACATGAAAAAAATTGCGTTGTGAACTTTCGCCAAACTAAGTTGTGAACTTTCGCCAAGCTAAACAGGCACTCCGCTCAACAACAACACCGACCTGCAAAACAACGGATCATTCGCTGGAAGATACTTCGGAAACTTCGACCGCTACCGACGCGACAACTTCGCCAGAAGCGGCCTCTTTAACGTTCCCCTCGCTAAGAGGGATGGACAGAACTGCGCTGGGTGCAATGGCCTCGGTTTCCACCGTCGCCACAGAGGCGGGGGCAGGTGACACCGATTTCATCGCTCCCGAAAAATGTGATTGCGTTCTCTCGGTTGCTCGCCGTTGACGTTGCTCCGCCTCCATACGCACGCTTTCGTGTTCCGCAAACGCGACGATTGAATCGCACTGCTCTTCGGTCAGACTCCCCATGTCTGCCAACTGATCTGGCTCGATCACCGAAAGATCATCGAAACTCAAGAAGCCTTGGGCCACGAGGTTCTCTGCCAACTCGGCATTACAACCGGGGACATCCGAAAATGCCTGAACCGCTCGGGAAAGTTGTTCGTCCAACTCTTCTTGAGTCATCACTTCGATGTCCCAGCCCACGAGCTTCGAGGCAAGCCTGACGTTCTGGCCACGCTTTCCGATTGCCAGTGACAACTGGTCGTCGCGAACCAAAACAATCACGCGCCCCAGCATCGGGCACAAAATGACATCTTCCACTTCAGCGGGTTGCAAAGCATTGGGGACGAGAACCTGTAACGAATCGTTCCAGCGAACGATGTCGATCTTCTCGTCACCCAGCTCTCCGGTGATGTTCTTGATTCGTGCACCACGAACGCCAACACAAGCTCCAACCGCGTCGATATTGTTGTCGATACACGAAACGGCAACTTTGGAGCGATAGCCCGCTTCCCGTGCCAATGATCTCACTTCAATCACACGTTCAGAGACCTCGGGGATTTCCAGCTCGAACAACCGCCTCACAAACTCCACGTGTGTTCGCGATAGGATGATCTTTACTCGGCTGCCCGACTTACGAACTTCGAGGACAGTCGCCCGTACACGATCACCGATGCGGTAGCTCTCGCCGGGAATTTGCTCTCCCCGAGGAAGCAGCCCTTCCGACTTGCCGAGATTTACAATCGCCGCTCCGCCTTCGATTTTCGTTACAGTCCCTGAGACAATCTGATTCCGAATCTCGGTGTACTCATCAAAGAGCGAATCGCGTTCTGCTTCGCGGATCTTCTGGATCATCACCTGCTTGGCAGTTTGAGCGGAAATGCGTCCCAGCAAGTCTCCAAGGGCATCAGGATCAATTTCCTCTCCGTTTGATTTGACGGTTGGGTTGCCGTGAGTGCGATCGACATGAACCTCAATCTCGCCCTCTTCGCCGAAATGTTTGCGGGCGGCAGACAAGATCGCCTGCTCGATTCCCTCGAATACAATTTCTTTGTTGATATTTTTATCGCGATGGAGCGCGTCAACGATGCGAAGCAACTCGGGACCGTTCATTTCACTCTTTCTCGATGTCTAAAGTTGATGAGCGGCTGGCGAAACAGGCGGGGCAAACGATCGACACAGCACATTCCGAAATCAACGGCGGACCAATCCCGCCGAGGCTCACTCGCAACTCGCGAACTCACCTTATAACAACAAAAAAAGCGGGCACGAGTCCCACTTGATTTCCAGACGATCCAGAGTTGGAACGACGGAGAACACTAGACCTCCATTGGCGTCACCAACAGCGGCTCCGAAACATCGGAATGGAACCAACAGACCAAATCTACATGGCCAAAGCCCCTGTGCGAGAAATCGAGAACCACTATTCTTGATGTCTGAAGCCAAATCTTGCCCAGCAGGCGCTTACAAAACCGAGCGGACGATACTGGTCGTCATGCAGGCTGTCAAGCAGTTTGAAGGGATCGCATCACAGTTCACAGGGCAGGTCTCTGAACTTCTCACGTCATTGCCAATTGATCGAATGAACGGGGTGGTTATCACGGGATCAGAAATACATTGAGGCCTGATTGCGGGCACCTCACTCAAAAGGGACGTGAAATATGGCTGAGGTATCCGAGCAAATGACTTGAGGTGAGACTGCTCACACGATTGGATTTTTTCTCGTCACATTTTGGGAATGCGGTGGCGGGTAGGATGTCCAAGCCACAGGCAAGGCAATTTGTGGTGATTGCCATGATTGAGCCGTTGCAACGACCGGGAGGGGTGCCGTTTGAGTGGGCAAGTCGAACCTTCAGTGGCGTCAAAAAAAACGGCGACGAACGCCAATTTTGGTTCAAGGTGAACGGTATTCATGGCGGGTTCACACCACGCTCGCTCGTGAGGAAAGCCGTGGCCTTGGGGAAGTCTCGTCGCCAGCTTGCATCGAAGCGCTTCGCCGTTATACTCCCGCCCCTTGCAAGCGGGCGTTTTTAAGGGTTTCGCGTTCATGGCGTCCGGAACAGGACGCTGACTCGTCACTGAAATGTAGAGGGTGGTGCGATGGGTGCTCAGTGTTCAATCTGTGGTAAGAAGCCGGTTCGTGGTAATTCCAAGGTCGAACGTGGTAAGGCGAAGTACCTCGGCGGTAACGGTCGCAAGACGACCGGCATCACCAAACGCTGGTTCCGCCCGAACCTGCAATCGCTCCGGATGCAAACCGGTGAGACCTCGACCAAAGTCCGCGTCTGTGCCAAGTGCATTCGAGGCGGTCTGGTTGTGAAGCGAGTCGTTCGCAAGCCGTTCACGATTGATGCTGCGCCTAAAAGCGCTCCCAAGGCCTGATTGGTCGGGCCGCATCTTCGGCCTGTTTGGTGAAGCTTGCTTCTGCTTCAATTGATCGCCCGGCTTGAACAAGGCCGGGCCTTTGCATTGGTGGTGACATGCAACTGACTCCCGCCGACGTTCGCAAAGTCGCGTCGCTTGCCCGGCTGAAAGTCTCCGACGCTGAAGTTGCGTCGCTGACGACAGACCTCACGGCGATCCTGGGCTATGTCGATGTGCTGAACGAAGTGGACACGACAGGCATCGAACCGATGGTCCATGCGGTTGAGTTGTCGAACGTCTTGCGTGCCGACGTGGTCGTCGAGTCGCTGCCCCGCACGGCGGCTCTGAGTAACGCTCCTCGCTCCGATGGCGAATGCTTCCTCGTCCCGGCGATCATCGAAGCGGGATGAAAGCTGAAGCACTGCTACTCACTCCCACTTTTTGCAGGCTTCAAATGCCATCACGAGAAAGCAGCTCTTCGTCTTTCTTCATCGGCCAGATATCAGTAATCGGAGGTCAGTCGCGGTGGGGGGCGAAATCGGACTCTCCGCAATCGGAGGTCAGGGAAGTCTCAGTGATCGGAGGTCAGTAG
>JAYVOX010000682.1:0-3645 GCA_043757695.1 Schlesneria sp. | reverse complement strand
TGCGATGGCGGCTGGTCAACAAATCTTCACGCTTCCCAAAGAGATCACTCTGACGGACGACCAGAAGACGAAGCTGGAAGCGATCAAGACGGAACACGAGGCAAAGCTCAGCGAACTCACCAAGAAGCTGGATGACACGCTGACGGACGATCAGAAGAAGGCTCGCAAAGAAGCGGGCGACAAAGCACGGGCCGACGGGAAGAAGGGGAAAGACCTGCAGACTGCGGTCGATGAAGCCCTCAAGCTGACGGACGATCAGAAGAAGGCCCAAGAGGCCGTGAAGCCCGAACTGACCAAGTTGCAAGGGACGATTCGCGAGAAGATTCACGGCCTGCTGACCGACGATCAGAAGACGCACTACAAGCTGCCCAAGATGAAGAAGGCCAAGTAGTCACGGATCGGAATGGCGCTCGTCACGACGACGAAGGTTCCGACAAGAATTCGCACGCAAGCCCGGACTGAATCCAGTTCGGGCTTGCAGCGTTTCGCGAGGTGCGTTTGTAATATTCCCGTGTCATCGGGCTGCGCAAGCGAGCATCCATCGGTGGCCTTGGTCAGGAGGCAGACGATCGTGGTGGGACGTGATGATGACCTCGCGGTGCGGAGCGACGGCTCATGGCGAGAAGTCTTGGCTCAGTATGCTCCGCAGGTAATGCCGTTGCGGGTGGAGGCGCTGGGAAATCAAGGTGGCTTCAGCGGCGCGGCGATCTGGCGTGTTGAGACCGTGGCCGGTGACTTTGCACTCCGGCGTTGGCCTCAACCGGAACTGCCGCATGCACGGATCGCGGGCCTGCATCGACTGCTAGACCATGTGCGGAGCGAGGGGCTGCGATGCGTCGCGGTTCCGCTGAGAACGACCAACGGCACGACCCTCGTTTCGACAGCGGGACTGCTCTGGCAGCTCGAACCGTGGTTGCCGGGAGTCGCCGACTTTCACGCGAGGCCGTCGCGCGAACGGTTGCGATCCGCGATGACCGTGCTGGCTCAATGGCATCGCGCGGCGGAGCGGTTCGTTCCCGAGGCGGCTGCGGCGGTCTGGTTTCTCGGACAGTCTGCGGCGGTATCACCGGCGATCACGGAACGCTTGGCAATCCTCGCGGCGATTGATGCCGAGGACTTGGCTCGCGTGTCACGATCTTTGTCGAATGAACAGTGGGGATTCGCGAGACTCCCTGCGATTCGAGACCTCGCGCGGCGGGTGTTCACCTTCTTTCAGAGTGGACGAGAGGCGATCACGGCGGAACTGCGATTGCTGCGCGAGGCTCCGTTTCGCTTGCAGCCGTGTCTGCGAGACGTGTGGCACGATCATCTGTTGTTCGACGGGGAAGCGGTGACTGGGCTGATCGATCCGTCGGCCTGTCGCGTCGAGAACGTGGCTACCGACTTGGCACGGCTGATCGGCAGTTTGGTTGAGGATGATTGCGCCGCGTGGGACTTCGCGTTGGCGGAGTATCAGCGGCATCGGTCGCTCTCGGCGAGTGAGTTGGCGCTGGTGACGGTTCTCGATCGAAGCGGTGTGTTACTCAGCGGTTGGACGTGGCTGAGATGGCTTTATCTGGATCGTCGAACGTTTTCAGATGCCGTCGCTGTCACGAGGCGATTGACCGAGATCGTCCGGCGCATGGAGCGGTTGGTGTCGGTGGAATGATGGATTGCGGAGATGCTTGTGTCGCGGAGACGAACACCCGACCCCTTGGCTTGTGGCGTATTTGCCGAACTTCAGCCTCGCCGGATGGCTTCCATCGGGGACATGCGGACAGCCCAGCAGGCGGGATAGAGTCCGCCTAACATGCCGAGTCCGGTGCTGAAGAGCAGGCTGAAGAGCAGCAAACCGGGGCTGGCGAAGAGATGGACTTTGGTCGGGAAGGTCCAGTTCACGACTTGCACGACAAGGCAACCACAGGCACAGCCAAGGACTCCTCCCATCGCACCGAGCAGTGCGCTCTCCCACGTGATGAGCCGCAACACGTCCCACGACGACCAACCATTGGCACGCAGCACACCGAACTCAATCATGCGTTCGGCAACACTCATCAGCATCGTGTTGAGAATGCTGAGCAGCGCGATGATGACTCCGATCGCCGTCATCAGTCCGAGGAAGATGTCGAGATCGCCGCTCAACTCGCTGATCTTCTCACCCCAATCTTGAGCCGAGCGGATTTCGACGGCTTCTTCTGGCGATACGGTCGCATCTGCGGTGCGGTTCGTCGTGTCGGCGGGCTTCGATGAACTCTCGGTATTGGCGGCGTTGGCGGGTGTCGCGAGGAGCAGCTTCGCGGCGACGTTCACGAGGTCGAGTGAACCGGTTCCCGCCAGACCGGCCAGTCCACTGGTGCGCCATCCGTCCGTCTTGCGGCCGCGAAACAGAGTCTTGACTTGTTCGATGAGCTTCGCGTTGGAGACCGTGCCGTCTGGCTCGAAGTAGATTGAGGTGACGAGGTTCTCCTCGAAGTTGCCGATCATTCGGGCGGCGGCTCCGTCGAGCACGATGGCCACGTCGAGCAACAGTGAACCGCAGCGATAGATGCCGACGATGGTCAGGTCGTACCCATCGACTCGCAGTGCATCGCCGACTTGCTTATGCAGCGCGTCAGCGATCGACTGGCTGACCACACAATGGAACGTGCCACGGTCTTCGAGGTTGAGAAACCGGCCGGTGAGGATGTCGTCGCGATAGACCGCCTCTTTCAACGCGAGTGTCCGTTCGATGTCGGTGCCGAACAGAAAACGGGGTGGGCTAAAGGTCGGCTTGCCCTCGACCAGTTGGGCGCGGACCCAAACTTCGGGACGCACCACGCCGACACCTTTTTGTTGTGCGATCTCATCGGCCCACGACGCCGGGAGTCGTGAGAAGAGCGGGATCGGAGCGCCGGGCTGCATCACTGCCAGCCCACGAATGCGTCCGAACGTGCGGTTGACGGTGTCGTCGATGCCAGAGGCAATGGAGAACAGGCCGACCATCCCGGTGATGGCGACCGTCAGCCCGAGCAAGGCGAGTAGTGAACGAACGGGCCGACTGAGCAGATTCTGAGCGGCGAAGCGATACATCAACGGACTGTCTCCGATTACTGATATCTGGCCACCAATGACGAATGACAACTCCCGCTCAACGCGAGACCTCGCCGATTATTCACTCGTGGGCTTGGCTTTCGGTTTGGGAGCCGTCACCCATTTGTGGCGGGCTTCTTCGACGAGGTCTCGCAGCGAGGAATCGTCTTCGTAGAGTTGCACGATTCCCAGCCAGACGGCCGCCGCTTGCTCGGGTTCTTCCTCCACTTGTCGTTCAGCGCGGTCGATCGCTTCGCGGATGAAGGCCCGTTGGTACGTGGCGCGTTGATCGCGGATCGAGGCGAGCAAGTGATCGACCGCGCGGACGGCGGTGGCCTGTTTCTCATCTCCGGCAATGACCGTGCGCAACGATTCGAGCAAATGCTTGGCACCGGCGGCGTCTCCACTTTTCCAACGGAGGCGCGCCATCTGGACGATGCGATCGGCTTCGGAACGCGGGGCAACTCGCCCGGCCTTTTCTCGACTGTTCGGGTCGGCGTCGGCGGGCCAGAACCACACGACACCGATCAGCAGCAGTATTAGCAAACCGATCAGCACCCACGTGTTGTTGAAGAACCGTTCCCAGATGGAGTCCGA
>JAYVOX010000681.1:0-13679 GCA_043757695.1 Schlesneria sp. | reverse complement strand
GGTCCGCAGCACAAGGTAGCCCTGTCGCTCCGCGACAGGTAGCGAGATGAACCAGCCCGCGCGTTTGCGAACCGATGTCCCGAGACTCATCGCGCCATCCCCGCGCCCGCGCTTCCTGTCGCGGAGCGACAGGGCTACCTTGATCAATCCGCTGCTGACAGTGATTTCTCGAACGATCCTTAGTCCCTGATCGACGGGGGGGATGCTAGCGTTCGAGGGGCCTCCTTGCCACGGACGATCGGGGGGCTGGCACTGGCTGGAAGCACGTGCCTCTGGAGCATCGAGGCACGGTCGCCACGGGACTCAACTCCAGAGTTCGGTCAACGGCGCGGCGGGGATCAGCGGTTGCTCAGTCTTGCCGAGGAGCGTTGTCATCGGCACCGTGTCGATACCGCACCACGCGATCAAGGTCGCCGCGACTGCACTCGGTGAGATCGGTCGATCCACGGGTTCACTGGCGGTGGCGTCGCTGGCTCCGAGAACTGCGCCCCCCGTGACCTTTCCTCCGGCGACGATTCCCGACCAACAACCGGGCCAGTGATCGCGGCCCTGATGATCGTTCATCTTGGGTGTGCGACCGAACTCGCCGGTCGCCATGACCAGCGTGTCGTCCAGTAATCCGCGCTGAGCCAAATCGTCCAGCAATCCGGCCAGCGCGCGATCAAACTCCGGGCACAACCGATCCTGATAGTCCATCACGGTTGCGGGACCGCAATGCTTGTCGCCGTGGCAGTCCCAAGTCACACGGTGATGCAGCGAATCGAACAAGTTGACCGTGACGCATCGCGTTCCGCGTTCGACCAGTTGCCGCGACTTCAGCAACGCGCGACCGAACGGGCTTTGACCGTAAAGCCGCTGGATCGACTCGGACTCTTCCTCCGGATCAATCGTTGAAATCAACGGGTCCCATTCGTCGCCCAGCATTCCGGCCGACTGCCCGTGATCGGCTTTGACACCGGTTCCAACCAAGGGCCCGTTGATGATCGTGCAGCCAGCCGTTGCGCCTCGCACGGGAGAGTTGCTCGCCACGACACTGCCCCAGTGAGGGAAACGTACGCCACTCATGGCCAGTCGTCCGGTCTGCAACAGTTGCTGACCTGTCTCATGAATCGGGGCCGCATCGTGCGTGAGAGACCGCATGACGGAGAACCGATCCGCTCGCTGAGCCAGCAACGGCAGCGTCTCACTGAAGCGGAGGCCAGGAATAGCCGTCTCGATCGACTGGAACGGGCCGCGAATGATCGCCGGAGCATCGGGCTTGGGATCAAACGTTTCGAGTTGGCTCGGCCCGCCCGTCATCAGGATCAGAATGGCCCGCCGGTGCGTAAATGCCGCCGCGCCGCGTGCCAGTGCCGCCTGCGACAGCCCGACGACTCCGAGACCACCCACGCGCAGGAAGTCACGTCGCGACACGCCCTCTCTCCCTTCGGTGCCGACACTGCAATCGGTGTTCGCCCAGCCACCCGACATTTCGCCGTCCCTCTTCCGCCAGTTCCAATTCCAGACGGCCATGACTCTATCGCTGCCTCACCGGGAAGAAAAGAAGGCTGCCTCCTGCATGTGACTCGCTCCGTCGAGACAACATCGGTCACAAGTCCGCCGTTCGTTGCCACGGTTCGTTCGCCGAGAGAGACCACGCAACAGGGCTGGGTGATCGTAACGGTTGTACTTGTCGTTCTGGCCGAGGAAACTCGGTTACGTTCGCCACTCTCTATTCTTTTGTGAGACCGTTCGATGATCCTCGACCTGTTCAAACTGGATGGCCGCGTTGCGCTCGTGACGGGAGCCAGTCGCGGACTGGGGCAGTCCATGGCATTGGGACTCGCCGAGGCCGGTGCCGATATCGTCGCGGTCTCCAGTTCGGGAGGCTGTCAGGAGATCGAGGCCCTCGTGTGCGAGACCGGTCGCCGGTTCTGGTCGTTCACGTGTGATCTCGGTCAGCCAGACCAGCGCGTCGGTTTGATTGATCGCATCCTGGAGCAGACGGGGCAACTCGACATCCTCGTCAACAACGCCGGGATCTCCCAACGCCATCCTCCCGAGGAGTACCCGCTGGCCGAGTGGTACCAACTGCTGGAGATTCATCTGAACGCCTCGTTCGATCTGTCGCAGCAAGCGGCGAAGCACATGTTGCCGCGCGGTCGCGGCAAGATCATCAACATCGGCTCGGTGATGACGTTTGAAGGAGGCTGGAACATCCCGGCCTATGCGGCAGCGAAGCATGGCTTGGCGGGACTGACCAAGTCGCTCGGCAACTCATGGGGCCGACGTGGCATCAATGTGAATTGCATCTGCCCCGGATACTTCGAGACATCGCTGTCACACGTCCTGCAAGACGATCCCGTACGCGGCCCTCAGATTCTGGACCGCATCCCCGTGGGACGCTGGGGGCAGCCCGATGAGTTAGCTGGGTTGTGCGTGTTCCTCGCGTCGGGTGCCTCGAATTACATGCACGGCAGCACGATCGCCATCGACGGCGGCTGGCTCGCCCGCTGACTCGGTCTGACGCGCCGTTCGGCTGGGGACTCCCGCCACCTTCAATCTGGAACGAAGGTTTCTTCTTCTTCGCGTTACTTCATCGTTCAAACCACGGTGCCGCACTGCGTTCATGATCTCCGTCATCATCCCCACTCTGAACGAAGCCGCTTCCCTGGCGGAGTTGATCGCCGAGACGCGCCGTGTCGGTGACTGCGAGATCGTCATCGTCGATGGCGGTTCGACGGACGAAACGCTCGCACAAGCGGCCTCGGCCGACCAAGTGCTGTCCTCGGAACGCGGCCGCGCGACTCAGCAGAATCGGGGAGCCATTGCCTGTCGTGGTGACGTGCTGCTCTTCCTGCACGCGGACTGCCGGTTGCCTGCCAATGCGTTCGAGGCCATCCGTGCGGCCCTCGCGAACGAACGAACGATCGGTGGTTGCTTCCAGCAAAAAATTGCCGCCGAGGGTCGAGCGTACCGCTGGCTGGAATGGGGCAACGCCTGGCGAGTCCGCTGGTTGAGGATGGCCTTCGGCGATCAGGCGATCTTCATTCGCAGGTCGGTCTTCGAGCAACTCGGTCGCTTCTCCGACGTGAAGCTCATGGAAGACGTGCTGCTGATGCAGCGACTGCGCTGCACGGGCCGCTTCGTGTTGCTCCCCGATCGACTCACCGTGTCCGCCCGACGTTGGCAGCGTCACGGTCTCGTGCGGCAGACGTTGCGCAATTGGTTGCTGCTGACGCTGGCTCTCTGCGGCGTCTCCCCCAATCGCCTCGCGCGGTTCTATCCGAACACGCGGTGATCTCGCACGCGGCGATACGTCACGCGGCCTAACAGCCTGTTGAAAAACGTAGCTTGGACGCCTCGTCCGAGCGAAAACCAATTGAAAACGGACGGACGAGGCGTCCATCCTACGGTTCTTCAACAGGCTGCTAAACTGACGCGACAGGCGCGCGGGCCATCACGTCAACCACTGTAGTCTTGTCGCGCCGCCGACAAGACGTCCCGTCGGCGGAGCGACAAGACTACAGTAGCGCGACAAGGCGTCAGTTTCGGCCGTGCGAGGGATAACAGCCCGTTACTCCGACTCATTCACAACGACCGTCGCGCCACGATTGAGCGGCTCCACAATTCGGAAATTCGTGTCGGACCAGCGGGCATCGTTCGTGAGATTGCTCGCCAATTCGGTCGCCTCGCGCGGGCTGGAGCACAACACGGCGAGCGTCGGTCCCCACGAAGTTTGCGCGACACCTTGCACACCGCCTGCGCGAAGCTGTTCGACCAGCAGTGCCATCCGCGGGTGAGCGAACACCCCTCCTTGTGCGGCCGAAAAGAACTGCCCGACGCGCACGCCGAACTCATGCATCGCCTCACTGAACCGCGTGAAGTCCGCTTCGACGAGTGCGGGCAGCCAGTCCAAGAGCGCGATCCGACACAGTTCACCGGTCAACTCGACCGGCATCGGTCGTTGGGCCGCGAAAGCTTGCTGTTCATCGACCCCGGAGAGACCTTGCGACTTACCGGGCGATGCGAGCACGAGTCGCCAGTTCGACGGAAGCTCGTACCGCGCGACAAGCGTGCCAAGCACATGCCGTTGATCTGCGCGGCCTCCATCAACCAGAAACCCGCCTCGCTCAAAACCGTGCAAGCCGATTGCGGATCGCAATCCGCGGCCCGATCGTTGCGCGAGAGTCTCAACCGGGATCGCTCGTTCGCCCGCGAGTTCACTGAACGCGCGCGCCACAGCCAGCCCCAACTGCGTCCCTGAACCGAGGCCGCTATGGGGCGGGATCACCGCCCGCACTTCCGTCGCACAACTGCCGATCTTGGAACGCAGTTTCGCCGCGAGGTCAGGCTGGTTCACGTCGGTGTGGGCCGCGTCGAACATCGCCTCACGAACGCGATTCACCAACGGCACGACACGAGATCGACTGGTCTCATCACCCTCAAACCGGTCGCGTTCAGCAGTCCGCGCGGTGACAACGACTCCGGGTGCCGAGATCATCATGCCGATGCCGCCAAACTTCCCTCCGCTGCAACCGGCCGGCGCGAGCGGCCCGAAATGCAAACGCGATCCAGTCGTCACTGTCACTTGTGTTCCCATGACTCCAAGAATGCCGTCTGTCTCCACGATTCGCAATCGCGACTGAAGCGTCTTGTGAGCCTTCCGTTTCTGGAAGCCCAGTTGCTTCTGCCCGTGATTGATGCGCCAATCCTGATTCCTGCGCCGGTCCTTACCCCAAGGCTCGGCGCAAGCGCTCGCGGTGGTAGGCCAGGCGTTCATCGGGGGACATCTTGGCGAAGTCGGGCTGATCGTTGATGGCCGGTTTGCTAGACGTTGAAGACTCGATCGACTTGGCCGTCTGCGGTGCGGCGCTGTTCGATACGGTCGTCGTTGAGGCGGGAATGCTGATTGTCGTGCTGCTGCCGCCGTAGCTCATCACGTTGGTTTGCAGTGTCAGGTCTTGATCGAGCGGTCTGTGTGGCGCTACGCCCAGTTTGGCGAGAACGCTGTGATAGGCACGCACGGCCTCTTCGGGTTCGATCACGCCATCGGCAATCAGCCGGAGGAACTCGATGAACGCCAGTTGGTTCTCGGCGCTGTTGATCTTGCGACCGAACAACGCTGCGCGACCACCGTATTTCTGGGACTGATGCAGCAGTTGAAAGGCATCGAGTGTCGTGCCCGCTGCGCCGCCGAGAACTCCCACGACGAGATGCGGGTCGTACTGAACCAGTTCCTCCATCGCTTGCGGGCCGTGATAGACGATCTTCAAGAACACGGGTCGCCCCGCGCGCGGCACACCGGCCAGCGTCCGTGCGATGAGATCATTGATGAACCCCGGTAGCACGTCGGGCGCGACAACGTTGGCCACGTTGGGGTCGAACACTTCGAGGAAGTGCCGGAAGCCAACACGCTCGGCCTCCTCGCGAAACTCCTTGTAGCGTTGCAGCGTTTCCAAGTCGCGCGTTTGATCGTTCAGGAACGTCACCGAGTACAGGCCGAGGTTCGAGCCAATGAGTCGCTCGTCCGGCGCACAGTCGAGGTGTCCGCACTGCATGTGGTCGAGATGGGCCGTCCGAAACGGACGGGCGGGTTCGACGTGAACTTTGCCGCCGCGCGGAAGATGAACATCGCTGGCATCGTTGGCGCGCGCGGCCGGAGTGATTCGCGAGTTCTCGAACAAGCGTTCTTGCACGGCGAGTTGATCACTCGTGCTGGCCGACATCAGCACGATATCGACCACACCTTGTTCGATGACCTGTCGAATTTGATCGCGGTACTCCGCGAGCGTTTTGAACCGAACTTCGTGGGAGTGCTGCTCGGGCGATCCGCCGGCAGCACGTGTCGCCTGGGTCGATAACGCGGTCGTCGTTCCCGGTGCGGACATGCCGAACGCCATGTCCGCGTCCTTGGCATCCGCAATAATGAACTCCTTCGAGCCGGCAGGATCGTCGTGAATCGAACGGAGCTTTTCGTCGAGTGATTTGGTGGTCGGCATGATTGAGGATTTCATTGGAAAAATGTCACGCGGTTAAACCTCGCACGGTCCAAACTGAGTCCACCGCTCGGAAGATCTCACTCATCACCGTGCGAGGTATAGCAGCCCGTTGAAAAAGGGGATTTGCAGTAACCCGCAGCGTGAGCGAGGGAGTTGTTTCTCGAAGATTTTGCAATATTGCCGTCCCTTGCTCACGCTGCGGGTTACTTTTTCAATGGGCTGCTCAGCGGCAAAGCCATTTGAATCGCAAGACGTTGCCAACACGATGAATTTGGCGACCATCCGACCGCGCGAGATTAGTTCCATCGGCTGAGACCGTACTGGCGGTCGAGACTGATGTCGATCCGAACGAACTTGTGGGTGAGACGGCAGCAACTCCTTGACCCGTCTGTTTCGGGACTCATATCATCCGCCGCACGTGGATATTGAAGTCTCGGGGCCTGTTCGCCCTCGCTCACGCTTCGGATTATGGAACTAAGACCGGAATCGCTGAACCCTCACTCTGCGGGTTATCTCGGTCACGTTGATTGTGCGAGTCATCGGGGCCGCTGGCGACTCGGAGAGATGGAATCTTCGGCGGGCATTGAAGTTGTTGAGGGCCGCCAGCAGCGAATGACCTGTCGCTGAGGACGGCCTTGGGTCGATATGAGCTTCGGAAGTTTCGGGTCTCGGGATGTCGAGGGCCTTGCAATGCATACGATGGGAAAAGTTGGCGTGTGGTTGGTGGTGCTGGCCGCGTGCGCCGCGACACTGCTTACGTCTAAGCTGATACAGGTCCGCAACGGCTGGACCAAAAAGGCCTTCGTCGCCAGGGAAGAGTATCGTGCGCTCGTGCCAAAAATGGCCGAGTTGCAGGAACAACTCGATGTCCTCGAAGGAAACCGGTTCCGCGCGTTGGAACTGTGGGGCAACTCTTCACCGCCAGTTCAGACGACCGTGCAGGCTCAAGGGGCGCTGGTCGTGGACCTCGGCACCGACAGCACCGACAGCGGGATCACAGAGAAAAAAGTCATCTACGGCTTTGAAGTCCTGCCCGACAACAGCGTGGTTTATCGCGGTGACTTCACCGTCGCGACCGCGCGAAACGTTCAGTCGCAACTGACGCCAAACTGGAAAGTTCGGGCGCAGGATGGAGCGACTTGGCAAAGCTCGAAGTGGCGCTGGCGAAATCAACTGCCATCGGCCTATCAGCAAAACTTCGACAAGCAGGTTCTCTTGATTGGTCAACGCGAAGACGATCTCGCCGTGTGGCGTCGCTCGCAGGATGTCCAGACGAAATTGGTGACTCAGTCGCAGGAACAACTCCAGTTGCGTGAAGCTGAGTTGGTGGGAGGCGACCAACTCTCGAAGAACGCGGCGGATGCTGTGGAGCATCGCGAAGGCTTGGTCGCGGCCGTCGAGCAGGTGGAAGAAACGCGCAACCAAATCCTGACCAAGGTGGATGACCTGCGTCGTCGATTGCGAACCGTGCAACGTGAGGTCGATCGATTGAAGGCGTTGAATTTGGAGTTGGCCGACAAGCTGCCACAGCCGGGAAAAGCTCAGGCTGCGAACCAGTAAGGCGAGCGGCAAGTCTTGCTGTCCTGTAGCCGAAGTCGTGAGACATCGGGGGCGTGGAACAACTGAAGTCTCACGACTTCGGCTACGGGCGAACTAACTCCTGCCGCTCGTCTAACAGCAGACCCGTTTCTGACGGGCCCACTTCCGCCGTGCGACATCGAGCAACACCTCGCCGCGCGGCGGTGGCATTTCCGGTGCGAGTGTGAGGACCACGCGATGGGCTTTGAAGACCGAGACTACTTCCAAGAAGACCGTTCTCAAGATCCGAAGTGGGCGCACGACGTGCCGACCACACGGTGGCTGATGATTGTCACGGTGGTCGTGTTCCTGTTTCAAACCGTGCTGACTCGTGAAGCGGGCCTGGATGCGGTCATGAAGTTCGGTGCCCGTCGCATCTCGCTGATCGACGAGTGGTTCATGCTCGACGCGCACGCGGCACTCGGCGGCCAAATCTGGCGCGTGCTGACCTACACCTTCTGCCACGACCGGCAGTCTCCGTTCACGCTCGTGTTCAACGTGCTGGGGATTTGGTTTCTCGGATCACGGCTGGAGCGGATGTATGGTCCGCGCGAAATGCTGCTCTTCTATCTCGGTGCTGCGCTCGCGGCAGGGGCGCTCTTCACGGCCTGCGGTGCTTCCATCCCGCTGACCTCTCCTTTGGAGAGTGCCACACCCGCCGTCCTCGCGCTGTTCACGTTGTACGCGATGCACTTTCCGCGTGAGCAAGTTTTGTTTGCGTGGATCATCCCCGTTGAGATTTGGGTGCTGCTCCTCATTTATGCCGGGCTGGATGTCTACACGTTGATGATGGCTGCGCAGGGAGACATCGGTCTGCCCGTGGCGGCGTACACAGCATCGCATCTGTGCGGGATGGCCTTCGGCTATTGCCATCGCCATTTCGACTGGCACCTGTCCGGCTTGTGGGAGCGAGTCGATCCGTCTCGCTGGCGCAAGGCCTGGCGGCGCGGAACGGCGCAACGCAAGCTGCGAGTTTTCAACCCGGCGCCCGAGGTCGATGACCTCGATGGCAAGGTCGATACGATCTTGGCGAAGATTCACGAACAGGGATCGGACAGCCTGACCGATGCCGAGCGCGCGATCCTGACTCGCGCGAGTGAGAAGCTGAAGAACCGGCCTCGCGCTTGAGGCCGGTCGCTATCACAACTCAACGCTGAATTCACTCAATCCCGGTGGGAGTGGCGAACTGGACGGGACTGGCCACGAACGTGTCGTGTGCTTCTTGGCTGCCGAACAAATACAGGCGTCCTTTGAACCAAGCCGCGAAGTCGAGCGACCCTTCCACGACATCTTTGTCTCGCGTCAGAGCAACCACGTCGGCACCATAGGCTGCGGGTGCGTATTTCGACGGGTCTTCGACGAATTTGGACATCGCTTCCGCGCTCGCGAAGTGGAATTTCTGACCGCGATGCGTTGCATGGTGATCCGACTTGGCATCGACCAACTCGCGTTCATCGTGCAGGGTGACGGGGCAGAAGCCCTTGAGACCCTTCATGCCACCACGCTCACGAATCTTCGAGATTTTCTCGCGTGTCGCCGCGTCTTCGATTCCATCGAGTGACGGCAGGCTGAGCGACGGGACATCGGACGAAGGTGCCGCGAGCTTCGTTGCAGACTGTTCCTCAACCGATTCCTCTCCAAGGGGAGGAAGGATGCCGAGCTTTCTCAACTCTTCCGCAAACGGGTCTTCATTCGCTGCCGTTCCGTTGGACATTCCCGTTGGTGATGCGGCCGTCGCTCCCTTCGAGCCAGTACTCTTGTTCTCGTTCGATTTAGTGGTGTCCTCTTCATCGAGCGTCAGGCCGGTGAACGGGTCGGCGCTGGCGGTGCCATCTGCTTCCGCCTCGGACATCTCCGTAAACGGGTTGTCCGCATCATTGGCGGTCAACGCCTTCGTTGGCTTGGGTTCCGACGTTGGTTCCGGCAGTTCGGCGACCAGTGGCGGCAGTTCGGTCGAAGTCGATACGGTCTGAGACAACAGTGGCGGCAACGAGGCTGACTCACTGGAGAGTGCGGGCAAGCTCGGAGTAGACGAGAGATTCTCCACAAGTGGTGGCGGTGGGAGGTCGATCCCATCCCGCCGTGGCGACGTGCCCGTCAGAGCGGGTGAGGTTCGACCGGGCAACAGTCCCGGTGGAGAATTCAATGCGGGGCCGCTCACCGGCGTGGCCATCCCTTGGTTCACGGGTGTCAGCGAATAAGCAGTCGGAGCGGGAACCGTCTCAGTACGGACTTGGGTGGGAGCGTACTCGGGCAGGCGCGGCTGCGGTCGCGTGTTTGGCGGCAGCGGTGCGACGTTCGGTTGATAGTTCGGTTGGGCCGCAGTGGTCTTGGTGTCTTTGCCTCCCGGAATCAGCTTCTTGAAGAAGCCGGTCACGGGATTCTTGCTCGGTGGCGCAGCCGGAGCCCGTGCGACGCTCGGAGCCATTGCACCGGACGGCGTACCGTTGGGCAGAACCTGATTTGTCGTTCCGTGCTTGGTGTAAGGTGCCTGCATCCGCTGCTGCGGGTTGCCCGAGTTGGCGGGCGCGGACTGTTGAGCGGGAACGCCGGGTCGAGTCGCGCCGGGGACTTCGGGAGGAGTCCCTCCATTCGCCACGGGTTGCATCGTCTGCAACTCGGGCATCTCTCGTCCGTCCTTTTCGTAGAGCAGTTCGAGCTGCTTCATGACCTCGGACCTGTCGCCGCGACCGTTGGCCGCCAGAATCTGAGAGTCCGAAACGGTTTGAATCCGGGACGAATTGGCATCGGGAACCGGCAGCAGTCGGGGAGGCTCAGCGACAACAGCCGCTGTGGTTTTGACAGTCACCTTCTTTTGGAAAGGCATCACGGACACCTTCCCTTCGCCGAATGCCAGCGGCTCTGTTCCGAACAGCCCCAGCGCCGAGGGCACGCCCATGGCAGCCCCCATCATCCACATTCTGAAGTGATCGCGGCTTCGCTGATTCATCGCATTCTCTCCCGTGATGACGTGTGGCCACGCCCGATCCCGCAGTGACGGCACCCGACGACTGCGGCCAATTTCGCCGATTCGAGTGATGGTCGTGTTGTTGGAAGCGTAGGTCGCGCTAGCGGAACGCGTCCAAGACATCTCACAACGACGTGACTCGTGCGGGTATCTCATCGTCGCAACGGTTGTTCAATGTGTGACGGTTCTGACGGCTGTACGACGGAATCTGAATGTGCCGTAGAGTTGTTCGTCACGACCGGAACAACAAACAAACTCGACGCAGTCCATCCAAATTGTCTTGCAGGAGAACCCGCCGCCGACAGCCGAGGTCAGGAGTCAGAGCCAGCCAATTCAATCGTGTTCAATCGTGCGCTCGATCGTCTGCCAAAGTCTCCCGCAGACTTCAAGTACTGAGCAGAGACTCCCACGGCTCTGTCCAGATTGTCGTTGCGGGATTTGTCGGGTGTGGTCGAGCAATTAGGCGAGCGGCAAGAAGAAATGTACCTGTCGGATGAGCACTCTTGCCCGTCCAGCTGGAAGACAGAAAGCCGGACGGGCAAGAGTGCCCATCTTCCATCGCGGTACGACAATTCCCGCGGCTCGCGTTACTCCGCGCGACTATCCTTCACGCGGCCAAAAGTGAGATGTTTCAGGCGAGCCGTATGCCGTAAGGCCACGGGTTTCCTGCGGCGATTAAGAACCCGCAGCCTGACGGCGTGCGGCTCGCCTGGGCCTCAAATCAAGCCGCGCGACTATCCTTGTGCACGGCCCAAAGTCAGACATTTGAATGCAGCCACGTTTCGCCAGAACGTGGGCGGCTTGAGCGTCACACCTGCACTCTGGCGAGGTGCACCTACGTCTCACTTGATCCCGCGCGGCGAGAGCAGCGTCTTTCCGAGCAATGCTGCACAGCCGGGTCACAACCGACCGCTGCGGAAGATGCCGAAGATGAGCCAGACCGCGAGGAAGCTGGAGAGGACATAGATCGGAAGGCTGACCCACATCGTGCTGACGCCCCCCGCGACGATGAGGGCCGATGCGACGATCAACGCCGCGACAACCATGCCCACCACAAGCCGATTGCTCGATCGCTCCAACTCCAGAATGAAGTGGTCGAGGTTGCGGTGTTCGAGCTGAATCCGCAGGTCGTCCTCACTGAGCTTGCGGAGCGTGCGATTCACGTGACGCGGGATGTCGTGTGCGAACTCCAACATCTGCCGGGACTCGTTCCACAATCGTTCTGCGAGTCGCGACGGGTGATAGCGGGCGCGAACCAATCGCTCGACGAACGGTTGCAGGTGCGAGGCCAGATTGAAGGCGGGGTCGAGGCTGCGACCGATCCCTTCCAATGTGACCAGTGCGCGGATCAGCAGCATCAGACTACCGGGACACCGGATGCCGTGATTGGCGAGAATGCTCACGAAGTCCGCGAGCATTCGGCCGATGTTCAGCCGCTCCAACTCGATGCCGTAGTAGTTGACCACGAAGTCGCGCATATCGACTTGCAGCAGCGGTCGGTCGATCTCGCGATGCGGTTCCCCCAGTTGCAGTACCAACTTCACGGCAGCATCCACGTCTTGCTGACTGATGGCGACGAACAAATCGACCAGTTGTTCGCGAGTGCGGTCATCGAGCATCCCGACCATGCCGTAGTCGAGCAAACAGATCGTGCCGTCGTGACGGAGTCGGATGTTGCCGGGATGCGGATCGCCGTGGAAGACACCGAACTCGAACGCCTGTTTCATGAAGATGCGTGCTCCATTCGCCGCGATCTCAGGCAATGAGAAACCGACTGATTCCTGTTGGACGACTTCATCGACGCGCAGGCCGTCGATGTATTCCATCGTGAGTACCGCTTCAGTCGTCAGCTCCCAAAAGACGCGCGGAACGTAGAGCGTGGCGTCTTGATGGAAGAGCCGCCGGAACTCATCCATCGTGCGGCCTTCTCGTGAGAAGTTCAGTTCGCGACGGATCGTGCGTGCGAAGTGATTGACCAGTCCGACGGGATCGAAGATGCGGGCTTCGGGAACGTGCCGTTCGATCAACACCGCGATCTCGTGCATCAGCGAAAGGTCTCGCTCGACGTTACGAACCGCTCCCGGTCGCCGAATCTTGACGACCAGCGGCGAACCATCGAAGTGCGTCGCTCGATGGACTTGCCCGAGCGAACCGGCCGCAAGCGGTGTTCGCTCAAAGCTAGCGAAGAGCTGCGACAACGGCTGCCCCAACTCCTGCTCGACCCGTTCGATCGCCGCTTCTGAGGCGAACGGCGGAACCTGCTCCTGCAATCGCTTCAGTTCGTTGAGCATCTCGGACGGAACCAAGTCCGGCCGGGTACTCATCACCTGGCCGAACTTGATGTACGTCGGCCCGAGACTCTCAAGAGTGAGCCGCACACGCTCGACCAATTTCAGATGCCGGACTGGCTCGGCTGGCTTGCGCGAGAAGACTCTGCGCCAGCGATACCAAAAGTTTCGCAATCCGATCCGATCCACAAGATCGCCGAAACCGTGATTGAGCAACACGGTGACGATCTCACTGGTCCGACCCAAATTTCTGAGCAAGCGAAACGGATGACTGTCCAAGGCGAACTCCACACACGAACGTGATGATGAACCAGAAGCGGGGATTCCGACAAAGTCGCGCTGCGGTCCCTCACGCGGTCAGGATTGACCGGTGATTGCCCCCGGCGAGTGCGAGTCATGGAATGCCTCGCCTACGTCAGCTCAGTCATTCCCTGACGGGGATTCTCCCTGCCCAACAAAGCGGCGGGCCTAAGGCTCGTTCGACAAATAACGGTCTGGTTCGGGCTGGCCAAGGTAGCCCTGTCGCTCCGCGACAGGAAGCGCGAGGGAACGTAGAGCGTCCAATCGCCAAGCCGCGTGTTGGCCGTTCAAACTCGCACTCGTTCCCTCGCGCCACCTGTCGCGGAGCGACAGGGCTACCTTAGGCGGTGAACCAAACCCACCTCGAAAGCCAGTCACACAATCACGACACTTATTTCTCGAACGATCCTAAAGTCCGTGCGATTGCAAGGTAGCCCCCAGCGAACGTGACAGGAAGGCTCCTGTTCCAACACTGTTCGGCACGGCGAATGAGGGGGACTCGCGGCGGCGGTTTCGGACTCGATATTTGTGTGTTTGGCGCGGGTTGAGGGGCGATGCGAGGGC
>JAYVOX010000680.1:0-3655 GCA_043757695.1 Schlesneria sp. | reverse complement strand
CGATCGCCAGATGAAGCGATACAAGGTGCCTCGCATCGCCTTCATCAACAAGATGGACCGCGCCGGTGCGAACCCCGAGAAGGTCATCAAGATGGTCGAGGAGAAGCTGCACGTGATCCCCGTGCCGCTCCAAATCCCAATGGGCCGTGAAGCGGCGTTTGGCGGGGTGATCGATCTCATCACGATGCAGGCGATTTTCTTCGATGGCGAAGATGGTGAGACCGTTCGCCGTGAAGCGATCCCGGCGGAGTATCAAGCTCCCGCTCAGGAAGCGCGCGACAAGATGCTCGAAACGCTGTCCATGTTCAGTGACTCCCTGATGGAGAAGCTGCTGGAAGCGTCCGAGATTTCCGTCGCCGAGATTCGCGCCGTCGTTCGTGCGGCGACGATCGCCCTCCAGATCACACCCGTGATGATGGGTTCGGCATACAAGAACAAGGGTGTTCAAGAGGCACTCGACGGCGTGATCCACTATCTCCCGTGCCCGCTGGATCGCACGATGACGGCCATCGATCAACTCAAGAAGCCGGTGGCGGGCACCGAAACTCAAATCCCCAACTGGAACCGCGTCAACTTGGTCTCGGACCCGACCAAGCCGCTCGTGTGCATGGCCTTCAAGACGGTGGTCGAGCAGTACGGGCAACTGACCTACACTCGCATCTACCAAGGCAAGATCGTGAAGGGGGACAGCTACTTCAATACGCGTACCGGCAAGAAGGTGCGGTTCGGGCGGCTGGTGCGGATGCACGCCAACGATCGCGTGGATGTGGATCTCGCCGAAGCGGGCGACATCGTGGCCCTCGTTGGTGTCGATTGTGCCTCGGGCGATACGTTCTGTAGCGAAGAAGTGACGTACTCACTGGAGAGCATCTTCGTTCCGGACGCGGTGATCCGGTTGAGCATTGAACCGGTCAAACGCGACGGTGCGGACAAACTCGGTAAGGCCCTCGAACGATTCCGCCGCGAAGACCCGACGTTCCGCGTGCTGACCGACGAAGAAACCGGCCAAACGTTGATCGCAGGCATGGGTCAGTTGCATCTCGACATTTACGTCGAGCGGATTAAGCGCGAGTACGGTGTCGAGTGCATCGTCGGTAATCCGCGCGTGGCCTATCGCGAAATGCCGACGCGCGAAGTCGAGTTTAACTACAAGCACAAGAAGCAGACGGGCGGTTCGGGGCAATACGCTCACATCGTCGGCAAACTGGTTCCGCTGCCGGAAGACAGCGCGATCCCCTACGAATTCGTCAACGATGTCACCGGTGGTCGCATCCCGAAGGAATACATCAAGCCCACGGATGAAGGCTTCCAACGCGCACTGGTGAAGGGGCCGCTCTGCGAATGTGAAGTCGTCAACGTGCAGATGATTCTGGAAGACGGCGGCTACCACGATGTCGATTCGTCCGAAATGGCGTTCGGTATCGCCGCCTTCGACTGCATGCGCGAGACGCTCAAGAAGGCGGGGATCGGGCTGCTCGAACCGATCATGAAGTTGGAAGTGGAAGTTCCCGAGGAGTATCAAGGCAACGTCACCGGGCACCTCTCCAGCAAGCGTGGTGTGGTGGCCTCCTCCGACACGAATCTCGGGATGGCCACGATCATCGCCGAAGTGCCGCTCGCTTCGATGTTCGACTACGCCAACGAAGTTCGCTCGATGACTCAAGGTAAGGGGACGTTCAGTATGGAGTTCTCCAAGTACCAGATGCTGCCACGTAACCTCGTCGAAGAAGTTGTGGAGAAGCGCAAGAAAGACAAGGCCGATCGCGCTGCGTTGGACAAATAGCGAGCACGTCAGCGCGCGACGCAGTGGGATCTTCTGCCCGCAGTATGGCTCACGGCGATCACTCGAAGCCCGGCTTGTTCTCAAGCCGGGCTTCTCTGTTTTGAAGCGACTTGCTTTGGCCGAATCCTCGCCAACAGGGCTACGAAGTCTTGCCGCTCACGTTAGAGATTCGTCGAACTGGACTCGCTCAGCGGCCACTCCCGTCAAGTCAATCCCTACTCATCCTAACTCTCTCCCCCGAAGGCGGGCGGGAGTGGGGACCTGAAACCACGGCCACCACGTTCATGATACTTGCCGAACAGATTGAGTTGGCCTGTCTGCTGGAGGCGACCGCGCGCAAGGTCGGCAACGTTCATCCCGCCGCAGCGTTTCGAGACCTCGATTACGCCGACTTCGCCGATGCGGCACGGGCGGTTGCCGAACCGTTGGCGAGCGCCTCGGTGGAGGGACTCGGACGTACCATCCTGTGCGCGATTCAGGCGACACGCGCGGCGCGAGTTCGGTCGAACGCGAACTTGGGGATCGTCCTGCTCCTCGCACCGCTGGCCGCTGTGCCACTGGGAGTCTCATTGAACGCGGGCGTGCGCGAAGTCCTCGCGCACACGACCGTTGAAGACGCGGAACTGGTCTACGAGGCAATTCGACTCGCCAAGCCGGGGGGACTCGGCAAAGCGGAGTCTCAAGATGTGAGCGCCCCGCCCACGATGACGCTACTCGCCGCGATGGCCCTCGCGGCCGATCGCGATCGCATCGCCGAGCAGTATGCGACCAACTTCACCTTCATCTTGGATGTGGCCGAGAATTGGCTGCTGCACGACTGGCCACAGCTTGGCCTTTGTCCGCTGTCGATTTTCAGTCGTACCGGAATGCGTGATGAGGTGCCGGTCGCGCCGTGGGAGGCCGCCATTGTAAAGCTGCATCTGCGGATCATGGCTCACGCCCCTGACTCGCTGATCGTGCGGAAGTGCGGACGGGAGTTGGGTGAGCAAGTGCAGCGTCGAGCCGCCGAACTGGTGGACCTCGACTGGCCGCACACTCAAACCAGTTGGGCCAAGTTCGATGAACTGGATCTGTGGCTGCGCAGCGACGGACATCGACTCAACCCCGGCACATCTGCTGACCTCGTGGCCGCCGTCTTATTCGCAGCACTCCGCAGCGGAACGATCCCCTTTCCGTCGCGGGATCGACTGCTGTCACACGCCGAGTTGCTGCTGTTTTCGCCGAAGTCAGCCAGGCAGGCTTCCGCCATTCCGGGCGACTGATCTCGAACGTTGAGTTGTTTGACCGTGTGGGCAAAGCCACTCGCATCGGTCAAAGAAACAGGCTCAAACGTCCATCACACGCCCCTGCCGCGACGGACCTCCGATTACAGATAACTGGCCGCTTAGGAGTCTGGTCGCGATCATTCCTTGGGGACTGGGCGTCAGCGGGACAGGCACCTTGGTCTGGATCCGTCATGGCCTTCATCCGTGGTCCGGCTTTGCATCCGTGCGGTCTCTTGGCTTTGAAATGGGTGAATTGCACGGATGGCAAAGCTGGGGCACGGATCAAGCAGGATGAGGAGATCAGGATCGGCGCATCCATCACGGTCGTGAATGGGGAGCCGGGATCATCCGTGGGATGACGCCTGTTGTTGATGCGCCGATCCAAAACATCGTCCGCGCGCGGGATCAACGCGGCGGAACGAACGAGACGAACGCGCTGCGGTGTGTTTGGACGTAAACCTGCGCGAGTCATCGGCAACATCTGCCACTGTCAGAGCCTCGTCTCGTGGTGGAGGACTTTGCCGGTTGTGACGAAAGTAACTTTCGTACCGGCTTTTCATTCATCTTCCTCTGCCGCAGCGTCCGATGAGTACGGATAACCGCTATA
>JAYVOX010000679.1:0-13801 GCA_043757695.1 Schlesneria sp. | reverse complement strand
AGGCCGATCTGCAATCGGTCACGGACGAGTTGCGGACGATCTCGATGTGGAGCGACCGTCGGCTGGTCGTCGTCGAAGAGGCGGACGAGTTCGTCACGAAGTATCGCGCGAGTCTGGAGAAGTACGTCGAGAAGCCCGCTCGGAAGTCGGTGCTCGTCCTCGACGTGAAGACGTGGCCGAAGACGACTCGGCTGGCGAAGCTGGTCGCGAAGGAGGGCCTCGATGTCGAATGCAGCGAGCTGAAGGGACCGCAACTCTTCAAGTGGCTGCTCGACACGGCGCGCGATTCGTACCAGCAGACTCTTTCCCGCGATGCCGCTTCGCTGCTGATCGAACTCGTCGGCGAAGAGTTGGGACTGCTCGATCAAGAACTTTCCAAGCTGGCCTCGTATGTCGGAGCGGGAGGCAAGATCGAGGCAAAGGACGTGCAGACGCTGGTCGGCGGCTGGCGGACCGAAACGACCTGGGCCATGACTGACGCGGTGCGAGACGGCAATCTGGCCTTTGCGATCGAGGCCCTCGATCAACTGCTGACCGCCGGTGAGGCGGGGCCAAAGCTGCTCGGTGGCATTTCGTTCGTGTTCAAGAAGTTCGCGCAAGCAACCGATCTCTCACGGTCGCAGCCGCTCGATCAGGCCCTCCGCAGCGCGGGCGTCTTCCCGCAGGCGGTTGGCCCGAGTTCGGCCTACCTCCGCCGCATCGGCCGAGTGAGGGCCGAACGCATTCTCAACGTCCTCCTCGAAACCGAAGCGGGTCTGAAGGGCGGCAGCCGACTTCCCGAACGTTTGCAGCTCGAACAGTTGCTGCTGCAGTTGTCTGGAAAGATTTGAGGCTTCTTATGAAGACAATGACGACACTGAACCTCACCGCAGATCAGATCGCCCGCTTTCACGAAGACGGCTACATCGTCGTTCCGAATCTGCTCGATGCCGAGGAGATCGAACTGCTGCGCAACATCGCCAGGGCGGACCATGCCCTCGAACGCGACGCGGGGAGCCGGGCCGATGGCGAAGGGGGCGCGGTGAAGCTCGTCGTGCGGAACGACCTGCCCGATGACACGATTTACGGCGCGATCGTCCGCTGCCGGCGGATCGTCTCGGCGATGAAGCATCTGCTCGGCGACGAGGTCTATCACTACCATCACAAGATGATCCTGAAGGAGGCGCGCGTCGGCGGGGCGTGGGCTTGGCATCAGGATTACGGGTACTGGTACAGCAACGGCTGCCTCTTTCCAGACATGGGAAGCTGCATGATCGCCGTCGATCGCGCGACGCAGGAGAACGGCTGCCTGCAAGTTCTCAAACAGTCGCACCTGCTCGGGAGAATGGATCACGGCAAGGTGGGCGATCAAACGGGAGCCGATCCCGAACGAGTGACCGCCGCGCTGGAGCGACTCGAACTGGTCTACTGCGAACTCGAACCGGGTGCCGCGATCTACTTCCACGCGAACACACTCCACCGCTCCGACCAGAACAAGAGCGAGCATCCGCGCTGGGCCTTCATCGCCTGCTACAACACCAGGCACAACGACCCGTACAAGGATTCAAAGCACCCGAGGTACAGTCCGCTCGAAGTGTGGGACGACTCGCGCGTGGCGGAGATTGGGCGTCAGCAATGGGAGGTCATGCAATGACTGCGACTCTGAAAAAGCCACCCGTTCCGAAGCAGGCTCAACCGCGATTGCGGTCGGCCACGCGATTGTCCAACGGAGAACCCAGAACGCTCCAATGGACTCGCGCGGAGTACCACCGACTCGCCGACGAGGGATTCTTTCGTAACCAGCGCGTGCAGCTTATCGAAGGGAGCATCATCGAAATGAGTCCACAAAAAAACACACACTCGGTCTCGCTCCTTCTGACCTGCGACGTGATGCGAGAGCTATTTGGATCGACACGGACGGTGCGATATCAACTGCCGCTCAAATTATCCGAGGTGTCTGAACCTGAACCGGATGTGGCCATCGTTGTCGGCAAGCCGCGCGACTGGACCGACCATCCCACAACCGCCGACCTCGTCGTCGAGATCAGCGACTCGACTCTCAAGTTCGACTTGAAGGACAAGGCGGCGCTCTACGCGCAAGCTCTCATTCCCGAGTACTGGGTCGTCGATCTGGTGAACCAACAGTTGATCGTGCACCGCCAACCCAAGCGTCTCCGTTCAAAACCGGCTCGCTATGAAGCGGTCACGATTTATGAGGCCGATGCCGTTGTGAAGCCGCTCGCCAAACCGAGGGTCTCCGTCAAAGTGGCCGATTTGTTGCCGTGACCTCGCGAGCCACGACACACGCACCTTTTCAGAAGGCTCAACGCACCATGCCACTCGTTTTTGACCGCCGCCAGTTTTTGAACCTCGCCGCTGCCGGGAGTGCGGCCGCGATCAGTCAGCCGTGGACGAATGGTACTCACCTGCTTCAAGCCGCCGAGCGACCCAAGCTCCCCGTCGCGGCGGTCGTCACCGTGTATCGCGAGTTCAGTCACACCGACGTTCTCGTCGGCAAGATTCTGGAGGGCTGGCAGCAGGACGGCGGAGTCGGACCCGATCTCAAACTGGCCTCGATCTACGTCGATCAAGTGGGGCCGGACGACCTGACTCGCAAGCTGGCGGACAAGCACGGCTTTCGGATCGCCCAGACCATCGACGAGGCGATCACGCTCGGCACCGATCAGGTTCAAGTCGCGGGCGTGCTGAGTATCGGCGAACACGGCGACTATCCGTACACACCCGACACGAAGCAGCACATGTATCCGCGTCGTCGTTTTTTTGAGGGGATCGCGGCGGCGTTTCAGCGCGGCGGCAAGGTCGTGCCGGTCTTCAACGACAAGCATCTCGCGTACAAGTGGGCCGACGCCAAGTTCATGTACGACACGGCGCTCGAGCGCAAGATTCCGTTCCTCGCCGGGTCATCGGTCCCGGTCGCGTGGCGGTTCCCCACCTTGGAGTTGAACCGCAGCGATGAGATCGAATCGGTCGTCACAGTCGGTTGGGATGGCCTCGAAATCTATGGCATCCACACGCTCGAAGCCCATCAGGCCATGATCGAACGTCGGCGTGGAGGCGAGTCGGGGATTGTCGCCGTGCAAGCTCTGCAAGGGGATGCGATCTACCGTGCGGCGGACGCAGGACGTTGGTCGGTGGACCTTTTCAAGGCAGCTCTCGCCACGCTTCCCGGTTCAGTCTCATCTCATCCCGATTGGGCCAAGCAGAAGGGAGCCGCACTCTTCCTGCTGGAACACAAAGACGGCTTAAAATCGGCCGTCGCGATGACCGGGACACTCACTCCTGAGTTTGCCTTCGCTGCCAAACTGAAGGGACGCGCCGAACCGGTCGCCACATGGATCCGCCTCCAAGAGGGACGCCCGTTTGGCCACTTCGCGCAGCTCCTCAAAGCGTTTGAAGAAACGGTCCACTCGGGACAGGCGGTCTATCCTGTCGAACGGACGCTGCTCACCACCGGCACGCTCGATCGCCTGATGCACAGCCTCGCACAAGGCGGCCCGAGATTGGAAACCCCCGAACTCGCCATCGCCTATCAACCGAGTGACTGGCCGTACGCCAACCATCCTCGCACTCGACTGACGCTGCCTGACTTCAAGTGAATGATCGGCAGGTGTGTACTGCAACGGTCCTACTGACAATGAACCGCACTGCACAAACTCCATTCAACGGAATGACTCATGGGTCTCATCACAACCCACATCACACTCAGCAATCCGCGTGTTGCTGAACTGGAACCGCTGGATGTCGAAGCACTCGTCGATACCGGCGCGTTGCACTTGTGCCTGCCCGCTCACGTCGCGTTGCAGCTTCGGCTGGAGACACTCTACGAACGTGAAGTCACTCTGGCTGATGGCACGCGGCAACTGGTCCCTTACGTGGGACCAGTCGAGATTCGTTTTGGGAATCGAGCCGGGTTCACGGGTGCTCTCGTTCTCGGAGATCAAGCGTTGTTGGGAGCGGTCCCGATGGAGGACTTGGACCTCGTGATTACGCCGTCGCGGCGATCCGTCATCGTGAATCCCGACAATCCCAACATCCCGGCTTCCATCGCCAAGGGGATGAGTTCCACGATCCAGGAAGTCCCGTCGCCTCCCGGAACGGGATCGTCTAACGACGGAACTTGATCGCCGCGAACTCGCGCATGCGATTCGTGATGGCCGGTTCGACGGGGAGGCGTTCCATCGAACTGGCTCCGTAGAAGCCGACGATCCCTTCGGTGTGGTCGAGGATGTATTGAGCGTCCTCAGGTTCGGCGATCGGGCCGCCGTGGCAGAGGACCAGGATGTCGGGCTTCACGCGCTTGGCGGCGTCGTGCATCGACTGACAGCGCTTGGCTGCCTCTGCGAGCGTCACGGCCGTGGTCGCGCCGATCATCCCCTTCGTCGTCAGGCCCATGTGCGGGATCAGGATGTCGGCTCCCGCCTGCGCCATCGCGGCGGCTTCATCGTCGTTGAAGCAGTACGGCGTGGTGAGCAGCCCCAGCTCGCGAGCCATCCGGATCATGTCGACTTCCAACCCGTAGCCCATCCCGGTCTCTTCGAGGTTCACGCGGAAGTTGCCGTCGAACAGGCCGACCGTCGGAAAGTTCTGCACGCCCGAGAACCCCGCCGCCTGTACCTCTTTCAAGAACAGCGGCATCAGCCGAAACGGGTCGGTCCCGCAGACACCGGCGAGTACGGGCGTCTTCGTGGCGACGGGAAGCACCTCGCGCGCCATGTCCATCACGATGGCATTCGCATCGCCATAGGGCATCATCCCCGCGAGCGAGCCTCGACCGCCCATCCGAAAGCGGCCCGAGTTGTAGATCACGATGAGGTCGATCCCCCCCGCTTCCTCCAGCTTGGCCGACAGCCCCGTCCCGGCCCCGCCTCCAATAATCGGCTGACCGGCAGCCACCTTGGTTCGCAGTCGGGAAAGGATCTCTTCACGTTGGAACAAGCTCATGGTGTTGGCTTCTCTTTGGTTGCTGGTCTTGTGGTCTTGGCTTTGTCCCCTCGCCCCGGCTCTGCGGGGAGAGGGCTAGGGTGAGGGGTCTTCGAGTTGTTTCAGAGACCTCTGCCGACGGGAAATCACCTTCGACAGCATCAACAGTATCCACGGCGGGACGATCAGCCAAAGAACCCGTCGCCGGGTGGCACAGGTTGCCGTTTCGGCTACCTGTGTGCGAAAGCACAAGAGGTCTCGGGCGCAGGCAACTCGCTTCTCAAACCTCTTCTGGCTTCGCCACCCCGGTAGGCTGCAAAGCCAGCCAACCGGGGCCACCCTGTGGATCTTACGGTAAGGTGCCGGATCTTACTCAGATCTTGTCCGTGCAAACGAGCCGTTCACGGTGCCAACTGCGGGAATGTCGGTCATGGAATGACCGACCTACGTAGGCGAGTCATTCCCATGACTCGCATTTCTTACCCACGACTCGCATTCCTTCGCGACGAACACTGGAAACACGGATCACACTCGACTCTACTGCCATCGCAACTTCGCCTTCACTTCGCGAACTTCCGTTCAACTCAACAACCGTCTATTCACAAAGGAACCACACCATGCAAAGCGTTTCGCTTTGGAATCGAGGACTCATCGTCGGTCTGTTGGTCGTGTCGTTGTTCCCGTCCGTCGCGCGAGCGGCCGATCCGTTGGTCGGGAAGCGGGTGGTGGTCATCAAGGACCAGGCTCCGCTGGCGGCCAGTGGGAAGGAGATTGGCAAGGCAAGCGAATGCACCGTCTTCACCGTCACGAAGGTGGACGGGGACTGGTTGTGGATCGCGTCGGAGAAGGCGTATCTGCGTCGCGGCGATGTGGTGCCGTTTGAGGAGGCGATCCCGCACTACACGCGGCTGCTGGAAGCGAACAAGACGGCCGGAAGCTACTGGAACCGAGCGAAAATCTGGCGGCTGAAGGGCGAACTCGACATCGCCCTCGGCGACATGAACGACGCCATCCGCCTGAACTCGAATCAGTCCGCGTGGTTCATCGGTCGCGGAATACTGTGGGGTAATAAAAAGGACTACGACAAAGCGATTGCCGACTATAGCGAAGCGATCCGGCTCAATCCGAAGAGCGGCGTCGCGTACCACAATCGCGGCCGCGCATGGAGAATGAAGAAGGACTACGACAAGGCGATTGCCGACTACGACGAGGCTCTCAAGCTGAAAGACCCGAACGAGAAAGTTGGCACGCTTGATGACGCCGATACCACCGGCGGCGATTCGGTCGCGATGGTGAACTTGCGGGCGCTGACGCTCACCAATCGTGGCATCGCTTGGAAGGACAAGCAGGACTACGACAAAGCCCTCGCCGACTACGAAGAAGCGATCCGGCTGGACCCGAAGTATCAGTCGCCGCGCGACAACCGCCGCAGCGTCTGGTGGGATAAAGGAGAGTGGGGCAAGATCATCGCGGATTGCAATGAATCGATTCGCGAGAACCCGAAGGACGCAAAACTCTTCTACTCACGCGGCTACTCGTGGCGGGAGAAGCAGGACTACGGCAAATCGCTCGCCGACTATGAAGAGGCGATCCGGCTGGACCCGAAGTACCAAGAACCACTCAACAATGCTGCGTGGCTGCGAGCGACCTGCCCGGACGAGAAATACCGCAACGGACAACAGGCGGTCGAATACGCCACCAAAGCCTGCGAACTGTCGGCGTGGAAAGACGCGGCCAACCTCGACACGTTGGCCGCCGCGTACGCCGAAGCGGGGGACTTCGACAAAGCAGTCGAGTGGCAACAGAAAGGGATGAACCTCGCCCCCGCCGATCAGAAAGCGGACTACGAATCGCGGCTGAAGCTGTATCGGGAGAAGATGCCGTATCGCGAACCCGCCCCGAAATGAATGTCGGTCAGGGAAGAGAATGTCGGTCATGGAATGACCGACCTACGTAGGCGAGTCATTCCATGACTCGCATTCCGAACGACCAACAACCTCGAATCAATGCCCCATCATGCCCGAACCCCAACCGCTCACCGGCTTGCAGTGCTTCGATCCCAAACAGGATTACTCGGTGGCCTGGAAGCGGTTGCCACATTGGGCTCAGGCGGGAACCGTCTGCTTCATCACTTGGCGAACGGCCGACTCGCTGCCGAAAGAAGCCATCGGCCGACTGAATCAGCAACGACAAGTACTGCTCCGGCAAATGCAGCTCGATCCGAACGGCGATTGGAAAGCATCGCTCGCCAAGCTGCCGCCGGTGGTGCGAGGTCAACTCCACTGGTCGTTCTTCGCGGCGTGGGATCAGGAACTCGACCACGCGGCGGGAGCGTGCGTGCTTCGCGAACCGGAGTTGTCCGAGATCGTCATGAACAGCCTGCGGCACTTCGACAACGATCGCTATGTGCTGACCGATGCGGTCGTGATGCCGAATCATGTGCATCTGCTGGTCGCGTTCCGCGATGAAGATTCGCTGATCACGCAATGCACGTCCTGGAAACGGTTCACGGCGAAGGAGATCAATCGGTGGCTGCGGGAGCGGGTGAGTGGGGAGGGAGAAGAGAATCTCAGTCATGGAATGACTGAGCTACGTAAAACGACTGAGCTTCGTAAGGGGAGCGAGCTACGTAGCTCAGTTGCTTTGCAACTGAGATTCCAGCCGCCACCGAGCGGCGAATTCTGGCAGGTCGATCAGTTCGACCATCTCGTTCGCAGCCCGGAAGACTTCGATCGGTATCGGCGTTACATCGCGGAGAATCCAACGAAGGCGAATCTGAACGAAGGAACCTTTCGCTGTTTCTCGAAGGAGAAGTTGGCGTGATGCAGCGGTCAGAATGTCGGTCATGGGAATGACCGACCTACGTAGGCGAGTCATTCCATGACTCGCATTGGAACGAGGAAAAATTTGCTGCCTTCACCGATCCGTTGGGCAGCCGCTTGCCTTGAGGACCGTTTCCTGAACGGCCAGGTCGTGCATCGGGGACCAGTCGTGAGTCTTCTCGCCACGGATGACTTTCGCGAAATCGGCCGCGTCGCCGACGTAGCGGGTGAGTGGCTCGACGGGGATGTCCTGACGGCCCTGCTTGTACTTGCCTCGTTCCTTGGACAAGGTCAGTCGCACCGACTTGGTCGCGTCGAGCGGTTCGAGATGGATGGTTCCTTCGGTGCCGCAGAGGACGAAGTGGCGGCGCGAACCGCCATCGACTTCGAGGGCTGATGATTTCACCGTCGCGATCGCGCGCGGATACGAAAGAACCGCGAGCATGTTGTCTACCAAAGAATCTTGTTGAGAACCGGCGTGTTGCTTGAACGGCGTTACCGAATCGGGCGGGCCAAGGACATCCAGCACGATGTCGATCACGTGGCAGCCCAACTCGAACATCATCCCGCCGGGATACTCGGCGTGCCGGAGGCGGTTTGTGGGATCGACCACCTTGCTCATGACGGTGTGAACCTCGAACGGCTCGCCGAGGAAGCCCTTGCGCAGCAGGTCCTTCATCAGCATCACACCGGGGTGGTAGCGAAACATGTAGCCCATTTGCAGGCACAGGTGCTTGCGAGTCGCCGTGTCGAGGATGCGGCGAAACTGCATCAGCGACTCGCCGGCGGGCTTGTCGAGATGGACGTGCTTCCCCGCATCGACGCACGTCTCCGCGTGAGCCAGCAGATGGCCCGGCTCGGTCTCGACGGCAACGGCTTGCAAACCGGAGACGTTCAAAAGCTGCTCGACCGTCATCCACGGCAGGCCCTGAAACGCGGGCTGCTTTTCCGCCGCGCGTCTCAACTTTTCATCCGGCTCGACGATCCCGACGACTTCAAAGTCGGGTGACTTGCGATAGACCTCCAGCTTGCCGCTGGCATGTCCATGCGCCGTGCCGATCTGACCGATCTTGATCTTGGACATGAGCGCACATCTCACATTGGCTGGAATGAATTGAGGCCTGCGGGCATCTCACGCGAAGAACCGGCTGACGGGGACCGAGAAACCGGGAAGAGCCTCGAACGTGAGCGGCTCATCGCCGCGCAGCTTCACGTCATCACGGTCGCCGAAGTAGAGGTGCGCCGATTCGGTCGTGGCATCGAGAACACAGACCGTCGGAACACCGGCGTAGAGGTATTCGGCAACCTTTTTGTGAATGTCGCGCCAGCGGTCATCGGGCGACCGAACCTCGATCACCAGATCGGGCGGGACAGGCAGGTAGCCTGCGGGGAGCGGCCCCTTCCGAACTTTCGCGAAGCCATAGAAGCACACGTCCGCACCGCGCACCGTGTCGGGATTGCGTTCGGTGACAATGGTCGAGTCGTTCGAGAGAACGTGACCGAGATCATGTGCGTCGGCATAGTTGCCAATGAGCCGGTCACAACGCGAGCAAATCTGACCATGCCGAGGCATCGGAGTTGGCATTTCAACGACCCTTCCCTTCACGAGTTCGACCGGACCATCGACATCATCGAGTTCCCGGAACTCTTCGGCGGTCAGTCGAGTCAGGACGGCAGACATGGCATTCTCCTTGGGGCGGATGAATCGCGGCGTTGTGCCAGCGAATCGTTGAACATCCTAACGGGCGTTCATCAGTGCAAGCAACGAGTTCGCAGCAGCTTCCGCAAACTCGGGGGCGTTGATGTGGAGGTCGAGTTCGACCAGCTCGGTCGCGGCGTGCGTGGAGCGGATGCCATCGTACAGAGCCTGCCGCGCGATGGGATCATCGAACGGCTTGCCGGTCTGGTCGATGGCCGAGACTCCGTGCAGCGGGATCAGAATCGATGTCGGTCCGTTCGCGGCGGCGGCTTTGCGGCCGATCTCTTCGCCGAGTTGACGGTTCTCGTCGGGAGTCGTTCGCATCAGCGTGACGGTTGGATTGTGCTGATAGAAGAGCCGATCCTTGAACTTGTCGGGCACGGTCGCGCGCGGCCCGAAGTTGACCATGTCGAGTGCTCCGACCGAGATGACTTGAGGCACTCCCCGTTTGCCGGCCGCTGTCAGTCGAGTCGGCCCCGCCGTGAGAGTGCCTCCGACGAGTTCATCGGCCAACTCCGTGGTCGTGATGTCGAGCACACCGGCAATCAAACCGTCGGCGATCAATCCCTCCATCGCCTCACCGCCGTTGCCGGTCGCGTGAAAGACGAGCACCTCGTACCCGGCCGCTTCGAGAATTTTCCGGGCGTGTTCGACGCAGGGCGTTGTCACACCGAACATCGTCGCGGCGATGAGCGGCTTGTCGGTGGAGAGACGAGAATCGTGTGACAAGCGAGGAGTGTCTGCTCTTGTCCCCTCTCCCCCGTCTTCGGGGGAGAGGGTTAGGGTGAGGGGGGCTTTTTTTTGCGGTTGAGGGGCGAAAGTTGAAGGTTGAGGGACTGAGGCAGAAGAGGTTGAGGCGTGTGACAAAACGGGATCGCTCTCGCCGTTCGGCCCTCTCACCCTAGCCCTCTCCCCCCTAACAGCCTGTTGAAAAACGTAGCTTGGACGCCTCGTCCGAGCGAAAAGCAATTGGAAACGGACGGACGAGGCGTCCATCCTACGGTTCTTCAACAGGCTGCTAAGGCGGGGGGCGTGGGGACCGGAAGGGCTTGGACTCAATCGAACCATTCCCGCCATCGCTCGCGCGGCTTCAGTGAGGACCATGCGGCTGATGCGGTTGATCCCCGCGATATCGACCACCGCGTTGAGCATCAGGATGTCTTTGCCGCCGACGTAGGGCCGCGTCTGGCCCGAGGCGAGTGTGCTGACCATCAACTTCGGAATGCCGAGCGGCAGCGCACGCATGGCGGCGGTGCCGATGGTTGTTCCGGCCGAACCGCCGAGCGCCAACACGCCGTCCACGTCGCCACGCGCGTGCGCGGCAAAGACGATCTGTGCCACTCCGAGCGCCGCTTGAGTGACTGCTTGCCCACGATCGTTCTGCTCGCGCAGTGTGTTCAGCTCGACACCCGCCGCCGCGAAGACCTGTTCGCGCGCGATGTCGGCCGCGATGGTTGGCTCACCCAGACACCCGGCATCGACGACGCACGTCTTCACGCCGTACTCGTGCAACAAGTCGCGCACGAAGGCGACCTCATGCCCCTTCGTGTCGAGCGTTCCCAGTAGATAGACCGGCATGAAGTTGGACTCCCGTTTGAGGACTCAGACTGCGAGTGACTCGGACGCGATGAGACTGCCAATCACGGCAGCTCTTGAACAGGCTGCGGGCGTGACTGACGAAAGGACGGTCTGCCCCTCAGCCGCAGGGCTTCCAAGGTGGATTTCCCGAGAAATTCAGCATGTAGCCGAACTCGTGAGAGTTCGGACGATTGGCCACTCGATCCGAATTCTCACGAATTCGGCTACAAACGCGAGAAAACGCGCCTTGGAAGCCCTGCCCCTCAACCGTCCCCGCTCAGCCCCCTTGAACAGCCAATGGGAGTGGCTTGGGAAAGGCGAACATGCGCAGGCCGTTCAGGATCACGAGGACCGTGCTTCCCTCATGACCCAGCACCGCCAGTGGGAGCGGCAGCGTGGTGACAAGCGTAGTCACGAACAGCACGATCATCACCGAAAAGGCGAGGATCAGGTTTTGTCTGACGATGGTTTGCGTCTGTCGCGCGAGGGCGATCGCGTAGGGGAGCCGCATCAAATCGTCGGCCATCAGCACGACATCGGCGGTCTCCAGCGCGACATCGGTTCCGGCTCCTCCCAGTGAGAACCCGACATCGGCAGCGGCGAGCGACGGCGCGTCGTTCATGCCATCGCCGATCATGCCGACTTGCCCACGTGCGGTGGCTTGAAGCCAGGCGGATGCCTTGTCTGTCTGGCTCACTGCGGACGGACGAGGCGTCCATCCTACAGGGCGAGCGAGGTCCGACTGTTGTTGTTTCAGTTCATCGAGTCGCCGGAGTTTATCTTCGGGAAGCAAGCCACCTTCACCGTTCAGACCGAGCTGTTCGGCGATGCGCGCGACGACCGCCGGATGATCTCCCGAAAGCATCGTGAGCGAGTTCACTCCCAACCGCCGCAGTTCTTGAATCGCGGCCAACGCCGTCGGTCGCAGTGGGTCGGAGACGGCGATCACACCGAGGACACGTGCGTCATCGGCGACCCCGATCAACGTGTGACCGGCCGCTTGCAGCGCGTTCGCGCGCGCGGCCAGTTCGTCATCGCAGGGCGTCCCCAGATCGTCGAACCAATTCCGCTTGCCGACGCGATAACGCTGGCCGTTCACGACACCGACGATCCCGTGACCGACAACTTCTTCCACTTGATCTGTCGCGGGAACGGTGAGCCCGCGCGCGCGCGCCGCTTCAACCACGGTACGTGCCAGCGGATGTTTGGACTGCGATTCCAACGCCGCTGCCGCCATGAGCAACTCTGTTTCAGAGACACCCGGCGCGGTGAGCAAACTGGTCAGTGCGGGGCGTCCGATCGTCAGCGTGCCAGTCTTGTCGAAGGCCATCGCGCGGAGCGCCGCCGTCCGTTCGAGATGGCTTCCTCCCTTGAACAGCACGCCGCCCCGCGCGGCACTCGCGATGGCCGAGAGGATCGCCGCTGGGATCGAAATCACAACCGCACACGGTGACGCTACGACCAGCGCGGTCATCGCGCGATGAAACGCCACCGAGAACGAATCGCCGAATCCGTAGCGGCCGATCAGAAACAGAGCGACCGTCCCCGCCAACACGATCACCGAGTAACGCTGCCCGAACCAGTCGGTGAACTGTTCGGAACCGGCCTTCTCGGACTGAGCCTCTTCGACCAGGTGAACCATCCGCGCGAGCGTCGTCTCACCACCGACGCGCGTCACTTCGATTTGAATCGAACCGTGCTGGTTCAAGGTTCCGGCGAGGACCGGATCGCCGACGTTCTTTTCGACAGGGATCGACTCTCCCGTCATCGGCGATTGATCGACGGCCGTACGCCCGTCGCGGATGACTCCATCGGCAGGAATCCGTTCTGACGGACGCACCGCCACGCGATCACCGACGACGAGTTCTGCCACGCGAATCGTTTGCTCTTGCCCATCGCGAATGACGACCGCGTTGTCGGGGGCCAGCTTCATCAGTGAGGCGATCGCGCCGCGTGACCGTCCCAAGATGAAGTGTTCCAGCGCGTGCGACAGCGAGAACAGAAACAGCAGCACGGCTCCCTCGGGCCAGTTCCCCAACAGGGCCGCTCCGCACGCGGCGAGAATCATGAGGAGGTCGATGTTCACTCGTCCCCGACGCAGGTCGGAGAGTGCCTCCCACAGCGTGTGGCCTCCGCCCGCCATGAACGATACGAGGTACGCGAGCAGCGCAAGCCACGGCAGCGTTGAGGAAGTAGTCGTACTCGAAGAGTCCGTCGCGACAACATCACCCAGCACAGCGTGCAGCACCAGTCCGGCCAGCAATCCGGCCAAGCAAACAGCCGGTTCGACAAAGGCGCGCCATGCGGGAGCCTCGGGATTCACTCCGCGTCCGCAGCAAGGAACTCCCGCCGACTGAGGGTTGTCTGAGCAATCGTGGTCGTGCTCGTGTCTGCGGTCATGATCGTGGTCGTGATGGCCGGTCATGAATGAGACCGCGTTCGCGCCGTCAAATCAGGCGGCGCGCCGTGAAGGAGCAGTGAGCGGGACGGCCGGTTCATCAAAGTTCCATGTCCTGCGAACGGTGTAGTTCGTCTGGTTCTGTGCGGCAAAGTAAATCCGCGAACACAACTCGCCCAGCATCCCGAAGAACAGGAACTGCACGCCCATCATGATGGACATCGCGGTCAAGAGGAGCAGCGGGTTGCCAGTCATATCAACTCCACTGCTCAGCTTCATCCAAGTGGTCGCTGCTCCCGAGAGCAAGGCGACGACAAAACTGAGCAGGCCGATCGAACCGAACAGCTTCATCGGGCTGACGACGTACTGGATGAAGTACTTCAC
>JAYVOX010000678.1:0-3677 GCA_043757695.1 Schlesneria sp. | reverse complement strand
TGAGTCGCAGCCGCAGATTGAGTTCCGGCCAGAGTTGTCGATCCATACAGAAGTCTCCGAAGTGATGATCGTCGTCCGAATGGGTCGAAGTGAATCGGACACTGGTTGGTTTTGATTCGTGGAGATTCGCCCGATTCGTGGTCGAACCTCTTTGCACGCCAACGAACAGCCTGTTGAAAAAAGGATTTGAAGTAACCCGCAGCGTGAGCGAGGGACGTGTTTCTCGAACGTTTCGCAACGCCAGCGTCCCTCGCTCACGTTGCGGGTTACATTTTCAACGGGCTGCTAAGGAGGTGGAGAGCAGTCTCGGCGAATGCGGTCTGCGAGACAACTCGTTGCCTGCTTCGCGCCAATCGTCAATTGACGCAATCGAACCGACGCACGAGACTCGAATCACGCGACAGGGATTGTCGCACGATTCCTCTTCGGCAGTTTGTGAAGGACGATCATGCTGCTTGCCTGGCGACATCGGTTGGAGTTCTTGGCGTTTCAAATCGTGGTCTGCCTGATCGACTGTCTCTCGCCGCGACGAGCCGCTCGCATGGCAGAAGGTCTGGCGTGGCTGGTCCATTACGGACTGCCTCGCAAACTGACACGCTTCAAAGTCGCTCGCGAAAACGTGCGAACCGCTTTCGGCGATAGATACACCGAACCCGAGATTGACCGGCTGATCTATCGCATGTGGGTTCATCTCTTCCGCACCGTTGTTGAGACCGTGCAAGCTCCGCGCAAGCTGCATCTCCACAGCTATCGCCATTCGATGCGGTTCGCCGACTACACACGGAGCAACGAGGCGGTCTGTTCCGGTCGGCGCGTGCTGTTGTTGGGCGGCCACTTCGGCAACTGGGAGATCGGCATGACGCTCTACGGAATGTGGGGCTTTCCGATGGGAGTCGTCGCGCGGGAGATGGACAACCCGTACCTGCACGACTGGTTTCGCCAAGCGCGCGAACAGACCGGCCATCGGCTGATGCTCAAGCAAGGTGGCTATGACGACATGACAGCGCTGCTCACCAAGGGGGGCAACCTCGGTTTGCTGTGCGATCAGGACGCCGGAGCGCGCGGGCTGTTCGTCAAATTCTTCGGGAAGCCCGCTTCAACGTTCAAGTCGATCGCTCTGTTGGCTTTGGAGTACGACGCGCTGATCATCGTCGGCTATGCGATCCGTGAGTCCGACAACTTTGATGAGGCGGGCTGGTCACGATTCGAGATTGGCTGCGAAACGTTGATCGATCCGCGTCTCACGACGACCAACGATCCCGTGGGTGAGATCACTCAGCAGTACACGTCGGCACTCGAACGCGCGATCCGCCGCGCTCCCGAGCAATACTTCTGGGTTCACCGCCGCTGGAAGAGCGAACCGCGCGTCCGTCAAAAAACGGAACAACAACGCTTGGCGGGATGAGGGTCGGAGGATAGTGAATCAGTTTCCACCTCGTTCCCAAGCTCCGGCTTGGGAACGCCCGGCTGTGAAGCTCCAGCTTCGCGGGTCGGAAATTCGCTAGCGGATCGGTTGTCATCTCATACCTTGTCACTCGCCAAGCTGGAGCTTGGTGGCGTGCGTTCCCAAGCTGGAGCTTGGGAACGAGACCGAGACAACGAGACACGTTCATGTCTTACCTAGCGGCTGCGGGACGCGCTAACAGACCGCGTTGTTTCAGCCAGTCTTCGCAGCGTTGAGGCCACGTTGACGCCGGTTGATCGCTGGGGCGCAAGCCGAAGCCGTGACCGCCGCTCGAATAGATGTGGAGGTCGGCTGGCACGGACGCCTTCTTCAAAGCCAAGAACAGTTGGACGCTGTTCTCGCACGGGACCGGATCGTTGAACGCATGGGCGAGAAACATCGGCGGCGTCTCTTTCGTCACGATCAGGTCCGCCTTGAGTTGCCCTTTGTCATCGACCAAGTACGCGGGATAGACCAGCGTCACGAACTCGGGACGACACGAGGTCCGATCCGCATCGTCGGTCACTTCGTACAGCCGCGTACTCGACTTGATTGCGGCTTGCGCGGCCGTCGATCCTCCCGCTGAGAAGCCAAGCAGGCCGATACGATCTTCCGACAAGTTCCATTCACTCGCGCGGTGCCTAACGACACTGACCGCTCGCTGTGCATCTTGAGCTGGTGCGAGCCACGGCACCGGACGAGCGGCTGTTGGCGTGCGGTACTTCAGGACGAAGGCCGACACACCGATCGAGTTGAGCCACTCGGCCACTTCGGTCCCTTCCTTGTCCCACGCCAAGATGTGATAGCCCCCACCGGGACAGATCACGACCGACGTTCCGTTCCGCTTCTCCAGCGGCGGCAGGAACACGGTCATCGTCGGCGAACTGATGTTGGTCAACCGCGTGGTCAGTGGCACCTCGTTGGCCTTCGCCGGTTGAGTCACCTCCGGCCCCAAATCCGTCGTCTCCCCCGGTGCTTTGCCCGACCAAACATGAATGACCGCCGGCTCAGCCGACCAAGCGATCTCGTCAAAAACAGCCATCATCGAAACCGCGCACACGCCAACCGCAACGCGACTAAAAACCAATGCGACACAAGCCAAAACGTGAGTGACTCTGGGCATGATGTTGATCCTATGTGAGCTCAATGAAAGCGTCATCTATCGAAAAACGGGGCGATTCTCAGTTGGAAATCAGGCCAAGACAATGGCAAACCGCATCTTCAACGCGGGCCAGAGCGTCGTTTGAAAGATGTCCTGAGCGAGTTCTCTCAAGACGACTCTTGTCGATCGACCTGAGTTGATAACACATGAAAACCGTCTCTACGGGGAGTCCCGATTCAGCAGGAGAGATGCGAACATTCGTGGCGAATTCTCGTGCGACATTCACACCCTTGGTCCCCACGACGACGGTCACGACCAACGGCAAGCGATTGATACCGTCAACAGACAGAACCAACACGGGACGACGGCCGGACTGTTCATGACCCGCGACCGGATCGAGATTCGCGAAATAGACATCGCCACGCTGGATCGACATCACTCGGGTTCCTTCAGTCCATCCAACAGCGCGGGAGCGAACTCGACTTCGATGCTACGAAGCTCGCGTTGGATGTCAGGGTCGTTGGCCATCGCGGCCAAGTCGGCATCGAATGAATCGCGATCAATCGCAGTCCGATTACGCAGACGGCGTGACAGTCGGTTGAAGATAAACCACTGCTCATCCTCGGTCAGCGCGTCCAGTTCCGTTTCCAATTGACCTAACTTTCCAATGCTCATGGTGGCTCCCTGTCATTCACTTGGATTGGCATTTTGACGGCGATCACCTGTTCCAGTCGCAACCGGGGAATGTCGAACTTATACCTCACGCGGGTACAACGGAGGCATTTACCTCGTTTAACCGCGTGGGCAACGCCCCGTGCGGCGATTGAAGAAACAGGCTCGAACGCCACTCCCGCGCGGGGCGTTGCCCACGCGGTTAAGCGACTCAGTTTGGGCCGCGCGACGTATATCCATGTGGCGCATCCGACGCGAATTCGCATTTGATCGGCAATACGGCGACGGAAATCTTGGGCGTCACTTCGGCAGGTCGCCCGCGACGCCGTTGACCAGTTTCTTTGGGTCGATGTGTTTGTTGATTGCCGCGCGGATTTGGTCTTTCGTCAACTTCCCGACGGCCGCTTCGACCTTCGCGTTGAAGTCGAGCGTGCGTCCGGCGTAGAGGGCGTTCGCGAG
>JAYVOX010000677.1:0-3678 GCA_043757695.1 Schlesneria sp. | reverse complement strand
CCAGCGCGGCCAATCCCAACAGGCAACTCGCAACAAACTTTCTCATCATCGCTCTCCTTAACTGTGAGGCCCGGCATCCACTCCGTTGCGAGATGCTGGCAACCTCAACTCAAAATTTCAGAGGCATTCGCGACCGACCGCAGCGGCCAATCGCTTGTGCCTCAGGCAAAACATAGTCCATGAGTCGCAGTCACTTCGGTGGGGGTCGGCCAATTTTCAAGAATGCCGAGCAGCACGAGACTCAACGCGCGAGATACAAGTAGTAGGTTGACCTTGCTGAGACAAGGAATGGCCGTCAAATTCTTCCCAGTCACCCCAACGGCCCACTGGCTCAGTCTCCCAACAGATTTGATTTGTAGGATGGGCATTCTTGCCCGTCCGCCTTCGCACCCGTTCAAGAGGACGGGCAAGAGTGCCCCATCCTACATCTTCAAAATTGGCTGACCGATCGCGAGGCAGCGTCTTCGTGAGGGAGGGACACTTGCAGTAAAACGAGTCCAACACTTTCCCGAACTCATTGCGGTGACAACGTGCCGAAACCATAATCCGCCCCGGTCAACAGGCGGACACAAAACAGCGGCGGACTCCGTTTCTTTCGGAGTCTCGCGTTGAAATCGAAGGAGAGGTCGAGATGTTGAGTTTTGGAGACAGGGTACGTGGCGAATCGGCAGCGTGGATGTCATCTCCGCCGCAACAGCTCACTCGGTCGTGCTGGTTCACTTGGCCGACACGATGGCCGGCGCTAGTCGTGCTGTCGTGCCTCGCGCTGACCTTCGCCAGTGGCTGCGGCGGAAACAAGCCCGCTCCTGGGACGAAGGGAGAGAAGGAGCCGTCTGCTTCAAAGTCCTCTTCCAAATCCAAAACGACCGCGAAGAGCGATGAGAGTGGTGACACGGGTGGCTCGAAATCGGCATCGACCGGTGGTGGCAGAAAGAGTCCCAACGGGATCCCGTATGACGCTTTCTTCGATGAGCCGTTGAGTGAAGTCGCGAATTCAGCGGCAGCACCGATGGCGGCGAATGTCGCCAAGACGGATGTCCCTCCCGCTGAAGCTGCTGCGAAGCCCGCGACGGATGTTCCCAAAGCGGCGGCGGGTGGCGGAGGTGGTAGCGTTGCCTGGGCCGACTTCATTTCGATGGATGTCCTGCAAAATGAGGCCAAGAAGTTGCGCAATCAACTCGCGGCGGACATGCAGGGGCCGGGCAAGTACAACCAAAAGTGCAAGGACATTAGCTGGGATGCCGCCGTCGTCGCGGGACTTGCTGGGATCGTGATCGAACACAGCGAAGCGGCCAGTTGGAAGGCCAACGCGCATTACATTCGAGACTTCAGCTCGCAACTCTCGTCCTCTTCCGGGCAGCCGGGCAAGGAGTACTTCGACAAGTCGAAGGTGGCGTATGAAAAGCTCGCGTCGGTGTTTGGTGGCACGATTCCCGGCGATGCCGGAGACGTTGCTCCCAAGAAGCCGTTCTTCGAGGCGGCGGATCGTGCGGGCTTGATGAAGCGGATCGAAAAGGCATCCGAATGGCTGCGGCTCAACATCAATACCGAAGCCAAGCTGAAGTCCGAGTTGGAGACGATTCAACACGAGACGATGTTGGTCGCGTCGCTCGGCAAGATCATCGCGACCGAAGGCTACACCGATGCGGAAGAAGCGGACTATCAGAAGTTCGCCACGGACCTCATCACCGGCGGCAAAGAAGCGGGCGAAGCGGCCAAAGACCAGAACTATGCGAAGTTCACGGAGTCGATCAACAAGATCGGCAAGTCGTGTACGGAATGCCATCCGAAGTACGCGCAGTAAGCTTTGAGTCGATGATCTTCTTCTCCATCATTTTGCAGACGCGCGTTTTCAGCAAAATGAGGGAGGGCAAAATGAGGAAGAGTCGAAGTCCTCCGCTATCGCCCTGGCCATGAATCATCCAGACCTCGTTCTTTAACGAGCGACCTCGCTCAGGAGTCATCTCATGCAGCTTCTCTCTGTCCGAAATCGGTGGTCTGTTCGACTGGTCCTGATCGTCTCGGCGGTCGTGATTCTCGGTTCGCGCGGCCTCTTCGCCGACGTGTTCGAGTTGAAGACGGGCAACACCATTGAGGGGGATGTGCTCAAGCAACAGGGGGACGTGTTGCTGGTCGATATTGGTGTCGAGGTCGTGAAGGTTCCGCTCTCGCAGATCAAGACGCGCACGGCGTCCAAGGACTCGGCCAACGTGCCTGTCGAAGTGAAGAAGCACAAGCTTTACCGCACGGCCGAATTGCCTCGTCGCAGCGTGAAGGATTTGACGGAGAAGTTTGGCGAAGGCGTGGTCTTGATTCAGACCCCGGGCGGTCTCGGCTCGGGATTCATCGTCAACGAGAGCGGCTTCTGCGTGACGAACTGCCATGTGATTGAGAAAGAGACACGCATCTCGGCCACCATTTTTCATCGCGGTACCGACGGCGAGTTCAATCGTCGGCGCGTCGATGACGTGCGGATCGTCGCGTTGAATCCGTTCTTCGATCTGGCCTTGTTACAGATCCCGGCCCAGAAAGACTTGGCCTTCAAACCGGTGTTTCTCGCAGCGGACGAAGACCTGCAAGAGGGCGACGAGGTCTTCGCGATCGGCAACCCGCTCGGTCTGGAACGCTCCGTTTCTCAAGGGATCATCGGGACAAAGAATCGCAACTTCAAAGGGCAGGTCTATATTCAGACGACTGCCGAAATCAATCCGGGCAACAGTGGCGGACCACTCTTCAACTCACGTGGTGAAGTGATCGGTGTGACGAACATGAAGCTGCTGTTTGCCGAAGGACTCGGGTTTGCGATCCCGTCACCCTACTTGAAGCTATTCCTCGACAATCACGAAGCGTTCGCCTTCGACCGCAACAACCCCAACTCCGGTTTTCGATACTTGGACCCGCCGCGCCGCAAGACATCGGCGGCGGCAGGTAAATAGTGGTAGAGCGGCAATTGGCCTCACGGTGCCTGCGCGTTTTCTGCATTCATTGAAAACGGGATATTGCACGGATGGCGATGCCGGAGCACGGATGAAGGAGGGCTTCTTCATGGCGACGCCAGCGGGCAGTTGTGTCCGACCTGCGTCATGCGGGTGCGGCGCTGGTGTGGTGAAACCGCTTTCGATTGGTGCGGGTACTCATGGCTGAGGATCGGCGCATCAATCACTGGCGTAGCTGAAGTCGTGAGACTTCCGTCCGAACTCTCACGAGTTCGGCTACCTCGGCCACTGGTTGATGCGCCAGTCCTGACGTGCTTGAATCTGGAGTCCTTCGAGAGCGGGATTGTCTTGAGAAACGGGACTCGCCAAGATACGCCGCCGATCATGGTCGGGGTCAGCCCTGCTGCATCTCTGTTACGGAACCGTGGGCCTGACGATGGCGAATCGTGCGGTTCTGTCTCCCTTCGCCCAACGTATTGAATAGAAACGAGAATCTTTCATGAGACGACTGTGGTTTGCGTCCGCTGCGGTGTTGATGTGCCTCGCGCAGGGACTGGCGGGTTGGCAACTGGCCCGTGCGGAAGACGATGCCAGTGGTGAGAAGCTGCTCCCCAAAGACACGCTGGTTTTCGTCACGATTCCCGATGTGGCGAGCTTCAAAAAAGAGTGGAGCGAATCGACGGCGGGAGCGATGTTCCAAGATGCCGAGATGCAGCCGTTCTTGAGTGACGTGAAGAAGAAG
>JAYVOX010000676.1:0-3678 GCA_043757695.1 Schlesneria sp. | reverse complement strand
CGTGGTTATTGAGCTAATGCGACTCGGTCAAAAGACACAAGGTAGGCTTGCACTTTGGGCGTTATTGGCGAGCCGCATGCCGTGAGGCTGCGGGTTCTTGTCCGTCATAGAAACCCGTGGCCTCACGGCACACGGCTCGCTTGGAACATTTCAATCATGACCGCGCGTGGTTACCCGCATAGTTCGGCAATCGGTTGCCCGGCTTCGATGACGAAGCGTGGGCGGCCTCGGCTGTCGAGGTAGGTCACGTCGCGCGGGACATCCATGTGACGGAAGATCGTCGCGGCGAGATCGCCCGGCGTGACGGGGCGTTCCTTGATCTGGCCGCCATCTCGCTCGGTCGAGCCGATTACCTGGCCGTGTCGCAATCCGCCGCCGGCGACGGTCATCGACATCACGATCGGCCAGTGATTACGACCGTCGGTGCTCCCCTGAGTCCCGATCTGCGGCGTGCGGCCGAACTCACCCATCGCGAGGACAAGCACATCGTCGAGCAGACCCCGTTCGCCGAGGTCACTCACCAGCGTTGTGAGGAGGTGATCGAAGACCGGCAGCAGCGGACGGAGTCCGTTCCAGATGCCGCCGTAGGGCGGGATGTTGTCGCCGTGAGTGTCCCACGTCCCCGAGGCACTGTGGTTACTGAGGTCGATCGTGACGAAGCTGACTCCCGCTTCGACCAGTCTCCGCGCGAGCAACGCCTGCTTGGCCCATTCGTGATTGCCGTACATGGCCTTCACCGAATCAGGCTCCTGCGAAATGTCGAAGGCTCGCCGCGCGTGCGGTCCCGTCACGAGATCAATCGCCTGCCGCGTGAAGCGATCGGTCGAGTCCATCGACCCCGACAGATCGAGATCGCGGCGCAGGCGGTCGAGGTCCGTCGTGAGCAGCCGCCGCGATTCGAGCCGGTCGGCGGAAAGACCACTCGGCAACTCAAACAATTTATCGACGTTGTTGCCAAGGAACGGATCGTAGCTGTGTCCGAGATAGCCTCCCCACGCGACGTGCGACCGCGACTTCATGTTGAGCACGACATACGGCGGCAGTTCGCGGCTTTGGCCCGCGCGCTGCTTGGCCACGATCGACGCCAGGGCCGGAAACTTTTCGGCCTCGCGGTTGATGCGGGGTTCGGCGGCGAGATTTGCCGTCTGCATGACCATGTTCGGTTCGTGGTTCGAGAACCGGCAATCGACCGATCGAATGACGGTCATCCGGTCCATCATCGCCGCCTGCTTCGGCAGGAATTCGCAGAACTGCACGCCGGGGAGTGCGGTCGAAATCACATCGAACGGCCCGCGCACTTCGATCGGCGCGTTGGGCTTCACGTCCCATGTGTCGATGTGGCTGGGCCCGCCCGTCATCCAGATCAGGATCACACTCTTTTGCCGAGGCACCGACCGCCCTGCCTCGCCGGCCGACTCTTTCGCGGCCAGCAATCCCGGCAGAGACAACCCCGCCATCCCGGCCAATCCCGCCTTGAGCATGCTTCGCCGCCCAACGACCGCCACCCCTTCCCGCTCGTGCCCGTGAAAGTTCTCAAACGCATGCCGACCGAAATGCGAATGGCTGAGGGACGAAAGCATGCTTAATCCTCACCGCTGATTCCGGGCTTTGAATGTAGCCATCATCGCTCCGCGTGATGAGCCTTTCACAGGTGGACATCTGGTTTCAAAAGGCTCATCACGCGGAGCGATGATGGCTACGTTGTCTGAGACGCAGCTTCATGGCTTCTCACGCGTCAGGCTAGTCTGGTCTGTCGGCTCGGTAAAGCCGGGATCGTCCGTGGAATCCCGAAACCATCGGGTTTCCATTTCGGCACAGGCATTGGCCGCAATCAAAGTAGCCTTCATCGCTCCGCGTGAAGAAAGCCGTATGCGAGTTCGGCGGCTATTATTGAAACAGATGTCCATACTCACTCGGCTCACTTCACGCGGAGCGATGAAGGCTACTTTGGCCGAACCACGGCGCGACCCGAGAGAGCCATTCCCACGTTTAGCCCCAACGCCAACGGCGTGGGAGCGGATGCGGGCCAACCGTTGATCGCGCGCACGCCGTTGGCGTTGCGGCTAAACGTCCCACCTCAGCCTTTGCCGTCGTACTCCGCAACGAGGCCCGCCGGAGCACCGCGTCGCCACGACTCTTCGGTCAGTTCGCGTAGCGCCTTCGGCCGCACGGTCGCGAGCCGCACGAGCATCGCCGGATAGTTGAGGTAATGATCCGTGATGAAGCAGGTCTTCGGATCGAGCATCATCAGGGCTTCTCGCTCGGCCAGGTCGATCATGACGACGATCGACTCGCCGCTCTGATGGAGCCTGACGAACAGCTTCTTGCGAACATGAAACGCCAGCGTGCCATACGAGGTCCCCTCCACCGCACCGGGCAGCGCGCAGGCAATCTCTTGGACTGTTTCCCAAGTCGCCGGTTTGGCGGACCGTGTCCGTTTCATGTTTTGGATTCTGTCAGCAGGTTGGCACGGGTTGCCGCTTCGGCCACCGGTGTGCCAACGGCACGAGAGGCGACAAGGAAACGATCATCAACACGAACAACCTCTTCTGGCTCACGCCACCTTGGTAGCCGAAACGGCAACAGGAGGCCACCGGGCAGGGACATCTACCACTCGACCAAATCAAAATGGGTTGACGATGCGAAGGCGTGCGTTGATCCACAGATCGTGGTGCATGTCTTCCGAATACAAGAGCGTCGCGCCGGCCTCCAGCGCGGAGGCCACGATCAGGCTATCCCAATACGAGAGCGAATAGGCTTCGCGTAATTCAGAGGTCGCGACCATCGTCATCTCGTCAATCGGGACAACGCGGTGCTGAAAATAAAACGCCTGCACGACTTGGCGAATTTCGTCCTCCGAGCGGTGCGCCCTGCGCAACAAATTCACGCACACTTCGTTGACGATCTGCGTGCTGACAATCCGCCGTTCGGCCACCAGCGACCTCGCGGTCGCGGACTTCGCCGCCGATTCCGCGCTTTCGATGACCGCGTACAGCCACACATTGCTATCTACAAAGCATTGATCGGTGGCGACGGGATCAACGCTCATGAGCCTGCTCCCGACTGAGCGGTCGAAAGTCCGCGAGGCGAATCGGTGACGCCAGCCATTGATTCAAGATCGTCCACGGTGATCGGCCCTCTGGTTCATCCGCCGACAACGTCACGCGGACGGAGTTGCCAAACAGTTCGCGATATTCCGCCGGAATCTCAATCGTTCCATTCCTGACATCCGCCTCAAATTCTGCGGTGCGCATCGCTCATGCCTCCTGAAACTGAGGTTCTGCAAGTGACGCAGTGAGTCTATTGACCGTACCGAAAGCAAGCAACGCCTGTTGTCACCGGTCTCTCGGACAAGCGTCATCAGCGCTTCTCGCTCGGTCATGACGATCATGACGACGATCGACTCACCGCTCTGATGGAGCCTGACGAACAGCTTCTTGCGGACATGAAACGCCGGAGTGCCATACGAAGTCCCCTCCACCGCCCCGGGCAGCGCGCGGGCAATCTCTTGCACTGTTTCCCAAGTCGCCGGTTTGGCTGGCCGTTTCCGTTTCATGTTTTCGTTCCTGTCATTCCTCACGCGGTCATCGATGACTTTCTTGGTGAGCCGGGCGGCGTCAGCCCCCGGATTGCTGTCGTGAAGAGTCCGGGGGCTGACGCCGCCCGGCTCACCAAGGC
>JAYVOX010000675.1:0-3693 GCA_043757695.1 Schlesneria sp. | reverse complement strand
AGGCTGGAAAATAGTCTCGCGACGAAGATGAGATCGCGCGACTCGACTCACGAGGCATCCGCCGATGGCGCGAGCGCGTGGTCTGGAGCGTTCGATGTCTGGCGTTCACCCTTGGCGTGCCATTGGGCGACCATCTCGATCAGCGCGGCACGGTCGATTGGTTTGGCGAGGTAGTCGTCGCAGCCGGCATCGAGGCACAGTTGGCGGTCGCCTGACATCGTGTTTGCCGTGAGTGCGATGATGGGTATCAGGTCTCCGCACTGTCGCAATTCGCGTGTGGCCGAATAGCCATCGAGGACCGGCATCTGCATGTCCATCAGGATCAGGTCGAGGGCCGGACCACGGTCGCGCGCAACGCTGACGAGATCGACTGCGACTCGCCCGTTCTCGGCAATCATCACTTCGGCTCCGGACTTTTGGAGCAGGAACGCAATCAGTCGCTGGTTGTCCGGCCCGTCCTCGGCCAGCAGGATGCGGCAGCCGTTCAAGTTGGGATAGACGCGGGGCGCGGCCGCAATCGGTGGTTGTGCTGGCTCAAGGCGATTCAGCGTCGTAGGAGGCTGGGCGTCGCAGCGACCGACGGAGATTGTGGCGACGAACGAACTGCCGCAACCGAGTTCACTCGTGACGGTCAGATTTCCGTCGAGCATCTCGGCCATCCGTTTGCTGATGGTCAGGCCGAGTCCCGTGCCGCCGAACCGGCGCGAGGTGGACGAGTCGGCTTGCGTAAACGGCTGAAACAGGCGTGAGACGTGTTCCGGGGCGATGCCGATACCCGAATCGAGGACTTCAAACGCCAGTTGTGCTTCGGCCGTGAGTGAGCCAGCCACGGATCGAACGACGACACGGATGCCACCGGTCTCCGTGAACTTGATCGCGTTGCCAACCAGATTGACCAGGATTTGCCGCAGTCGCGTCGGATCGGTCCCAATGAACTCGGGCACGTCGGCAGCACATTCGGCAATCAACGACAGACCACTGTCGTCGGCACGAAACTGGAAGGTCGCGATGACATCGGCCACGAGGTGTCGGATGGATGTCGGGACCGATTCGATGGTCATCTTGCCCGCTTCGATCTTCGAGAGATCGAGGATGTCGTTGATGATGGTCAGCAGATGTTCGCCGTTGCGACGAATGGCTTGGAGTGCCCGTATCCGGTTTTCGGGTGAGCGGCTCCAGTCATCGTCCGTCAACAGGAGGTCGGCAAACCCGAGGACGGAGGTCATCGGCGTGCGCAGCTCGTGGCTCATGTTGGCGAGGAACTCGCTTTTGGCGCGATTGGCGACCGATGCCTCCAAGTTGACCGCACGTAGCTCTTCAGACTGTTGCTCAATCTGAGCGTGCGATGTTTCCAGGTCTCGTGTGAACTGACGGAACTCCGCTTCGAGCCGCTTCCGTTCGGTGATGTCGCGCGAACAGCAAACGATGAACGTGACGTTGCCACTGGCATCTTGAACCGGATTGGCCGAGGTCTCCATCCACAAGAAATGGCCCTCGCGGTGACGGCAGCGCCATTCGATGCGAGTTCGTTGGCCTTGCAGATTTTGGAGGCGAGCGGCCTCAACCTGCGGAAGATCGTCCGGATGAACCCGCGTGGCGAAGTCCGAGGTCAAGAATTCCTCGGCGGTGTAGCCGAGCAAACGGAAGCCGGACGGACTTAAGAAAACGGAGGTCCGTTCTGGCGTCGCGACACTGATAAAGTCTTCCAAAGAGTCGGTCACGATCTGGAACAGTTCGCGGCTGGCTTCCATCGTTTCCTGAGCCTGCCGACGTTCGGTGACATCGCACGCCGTACCCACAATCATCGTCTGTCTGTCGGGTCCGGCGGGGAGCGCGGTTCCCGTGCAGGATCGCCAGCGATACGTTCCGTCTTTGTGACGCAAGCGGTACTCGATCACGGCCGGTTCGCGGCTCGTCAGCAGGCTCTGCAAGAACTCGCGGCACTTGCCGATGTCGGCCGGATGGACGAACGGATCAAACTGTTTACCCAGCAATTCTGCCGGCGTGAATCCGAGCAGGCGCTGGCAGTTCGGAGAAATGTAGGCCACGTTTCCGGCGGGAGTCAGCATGAAGAAGACATCACTGCCCAGCTCGATCAACGTCCGGAACCGGTCCTCGCTCGATCGAAGTGCCAGCTCTGTGAGCTTTCGTTCGGTGATGTCTTGAAACATGCCGAACAACCGTCGGGGAGGACCATCGCAGTCCTCGGATTGCCCCATCGCTCGGACCCAAATGGATCGTCCTTGCGCGGTGATGAAGGGGAGTTCCAAATCCCAAGGCGTCCCGTTTTCCATCGACTTTTGAACGGCTGCTGTGATGATCGGCCGCGCGTCGGGATGGTAGTAGTTGAGGGCCGCTTCGTACGTCGGTTGATGGCCCGGTTCGACTTCGTGAATGCGGCAGACCTCGTCGGACCAGATCGGCTGCTTCTTGGCGAGGTCTAACTCCCAAGCGCCGATCTTGGCCAGCCGCTCCATTTGTCGCAGCAGTTGGGGCCGATGCAGGTGATCGCCTTCTGCGGGCCGGCGAGCATGAATGTCGATGCACGTCACCACCAATCCCGCGACCTCCGCCCTCTCCGTCAGCACGGGCACCCCCGTGGCGGATTGCCAACGGTAATGGCCCTGCGAGCGACACAGACGGAACTCAATGTGAAACGGTTGTTGGACGAGCGCGAATTGGTGGCAGGCACTGCGAACCGCCGCGACATCCTGCGGGTGAATCGTCGGGGCGGACAATTCGCCGCGACCGGTGGTGTGTGTGAATTGCTGCCAAGTGGAATTGAAGTGGACGGGGACTCCCGCCGAGTCGGCCACCCAGATCGGCATGGGCGATCCCTCGGCACGTTCACACCAAGCACGCAGTAATTCGCACAGGGAGTTGTTCGTATCCATCGGTTCTGCCGAAGCGTGGTTCTCGGTGTGCATCCCGTCGCGCTGCCTCACACTGCGTTCGGATCGGTTGATCCGGACTCGCCGATTGTGCGGGATCGGACACTCCGAGACTTGGCGAACGATCGACCGTCTGCCACTCGCCAGCACCCCACCTCCGGATCAACAAACACAGAGTCTTCGGCGAGTCTCGCCATGATGGTGAGCAATCTTGATCCCGGCGCACCGATGGCCGACACCGAGTGTCACACTGTGGCGATTCCAGCAAACGTATCGGTCGCATGAGGCGGGTCAAGTCGCGGAAACAGCCGGGCGTGAATCGGATTCGACACGAGTTGGCGTGGCGGCATCGTCGTTGCAGCAGCAGGCGTATGCCAACCGGCGATCGCAGAGGACGTTCAGCGCGCATGGACTTCTTCGAGTTCTCAATGTGTTGCAATTGAGTCAAGTTTGTTCGACTTCAGACTGAAGGCGGGTTTCGCGTCATTCCGTGCCCCGGCTTTGCCATCCGTGCTAATCCAGTTTTGGATAGCAGGGATGGCAAAGCCGGGGCATCGATAAAACAATTGGCAAGTGCCGCCGGTTGGACATTGCGCTCGGTCTGAGGCAACGCCTCGCTGGAGTCTTCGGCGATGCCTCACGCGGTCAGGATTGACGGTGGACGCACCACCCGAATGCGAGGCATGGAATGCCTCGCCGATGTAGCTCAGAGGCTGTCCGAGAAGTCAACTTTGGGCAACTCACTTGAGAGTCTCAACTTGGGTGCCACGGTCACGGCTTTGCGTGGCCGTGTCTTCGCTAC
>JAYVOX010000674.1:0-13897 GCA_043757695.1 Schlesneria sp. | reverse complement strand
AGCTGCACCTCGCCAGAGTGCGGGTGTGACGCTCAAACAGCCCACGTTCTGGCGAAACGTGGCTACATTCAAAGGTCTCACTTTGGGCCGTGCAAAGTCTAGGTGGGTTGGGACTCACCCGTTCACAACCACTCTTCCACGGCTCGCAAGACATCTCCATCCGTCGGCGATGTTGAAGTCAGGACCGGACGCAGCGGGATTGGAATCTCATCCATGCGATAGGCGGTCCCGTGGCGGTGGACTCCATACACGGCCGTCGTGATGCGAACGGTCGGTTCGATCGGGCAGAGGGCTTGCGCGTGATCGAGCAGAATCGTCGGGATCGCGCGCAGATGATCGAGTGCGGCAGGTTGAAATGTCGAGACGCGGGCGGAGCCGATCAATACGACCGCATCCGCCTCACCGCGCGCCAGCAGATCACCCGCCGAGAACTCACCGGGGTTGTAGCGTGGGTAGCCTCGCGCCAAGTTGACGCTGAACGGATATCCGGTCTGCCAGCACAGCACGCTGTCGGCTCCCGTCACGTCACCCATGACACGCATCCGGCGCGCATGGAACCGCGTGAACAGGTTGAGGTCCGTGACGAGCCTCAGCAACGCTTCGACGTTTCGATTTCCAACCGGCAATCGCGCGACACCGTATCCAAAAAAAATGACGCCGCACCGGCAGGACTTCATCCGTTCAGCCAACCGTCGCAGGTCATCCAGTGGCAGTCCCGTGTTCGCATTCGGAGCTGGCTCAATCCCGCGCAGCAGCCCGCGCAGAGTCCAAAAGGCTTCGAGGTCTCGTCCCTCTTCAATGGGCAAGTACCAGTCGGCCAAGTCCGCCGTCGCCGTTCGCTGCGGATCGACCACGACCAGCGTCCGATCGGCTCGACCGTGGGGAATATGTAATCCAGTCGGGTCCATCGAGTACCGTTCCATGTGGCGCGGATGCGACTCGACCGGATCGCTGCCCCAGTAAATGACGAGGTCCGCGCGGTTCCGAATCTCACCCAAGGAACACGTCGATTCACCCGACTGCTGCATCGCCATGATCGACGGCGCATGGCCCTCGGAGGCGGTCGAATCAATCGTCGCCCCGAGTCGATCGGCGAGCGCGACCGCCGCGCGTTGACCTTCTGTGCTACTGCGTGACAAACCATAGATCAGCGGCGCACGCGACTCGCGCAGGATGTCGGCCGCCGCGCGTGCCGCTGCGTTCCACGAGACCTCGCGACCCCGCACCGTCGCCTCGGGAACCTCGATCGTGTTTTGGCCGAGCAGCCACGGTTCGGCCAGTGCGCAGGCACGTTCCGCGCGGACGATACGGTTGCCGCGCACCGTGATCTTCAGGTCGTCGCACACACACGCGCAGACCGTACACGCCACATCTTCGATGACGCGCTCCGCCCCCTCGTCGGTCATTGCGGTACTAGGTGAGTTGGCTGTCATTGATGAGACTGTCATTGAGAAAGGGATGAAACGTGGAGGCATTTATACTTCGCACGGCTCAATGTGAGACATTTTAATGTAGCCACGTTTCGCCAGAACGTGGGCTGTTTGAGCGTCACGCCCGCACTCTGGCGAGGTGCAGCTACGTCTCACTTCAGCCCGCGCAAAGTATAAATCGTCGTCACCAGTTCGCATTGGGACCAGCCGGGACCGCGATGTGTAAGCTCGGGAGCAGCCCCGAACGTGAACCGCGTGTCGGGCCTTGTGCGGCAATGTTGTCGAGCGCCGCGTCAAATTCCAGACGAGTCCGCGCCTCTTGCAGTTGGTTTCGCAAGCTGGCCGAGACGCACATGGCCTTCAAATACCAATGAGCCATCTTGCGGAACGACGTGATCGCGCGCTCGATCCCGCGCTGCTCGACGGCATACTCGAACTGCCGCTTCAGCAGCACCAGTCGATCATCGAACGTCCCCGCCGCTGAGACCTCACCCGTCGCTTCCCACTCGACGAATTGCCGGAACAGCCACGGATTGGCCAGCGCGCCGCGACCCATCGAGATCGCGTGGCACCCGGTTTCCTCGAACATTCGCACACCATCCTCGACCGTGCGAATGTCGCCGTTGCCAATGACCGGGATTCGTTCGACCGCTTCAACCACCTTGCGAATGCCCGTCCGATCGACCACCCCGCTGAACCCCTGCTCGCGCGTCCGGCCGTGAATGGCCACCGCCGCGACACCAACTTGTTCGAACTCGCGAGCGAACGTCGGAGCCGTCAGTTGCGTGCTGTCCCAGCCGAGCCGCATCTTGACCGTGACGGGAATCTTGACGGACTCAACCACCGTCCGCGCGAGATCAATCGTGCGATCGGCTTGGCACATCAGACTCGCACCGGCTCCGACCTTCGTGATGCGACTGACCGGGCAACCCATGTTGATGTCGATCGAATCGACGCCGCGCCCCTCCAGCAACTGAGCCGCATCGCGCAGGATAACCGGATCGCCCCCGAAAATTTGCACGGCGAACGGCCGATCCTCCGGGCAAGTCTCGATCAGTTGCAGCGTCTTCGGGCTGCCGTCGAGCAACCCGCGTGCGTTCACCAGATCGGTCGTGGCCAAGCCGACGCCCCCCAATTCACGCACGATCCGACGAAACGGCAAGTTGGTGTACCCGGCCAACGGCGACAACAGATACCGCGACTCCAGCTTCAATCCGCCGTAGCACAGCGGCGGCAAGCTCGCCAGTCGTGTGCGGACAGAGGGAAATGTATCGGGAAGAACGGGCATGTGTGGGTGAGTTCGCTGTCCAAGAAGGGGGAGTAGCAGCCCATTGAAAAATGGTGTCGTGGGAGGGCGAGGCTCCTGCCGAGCCGCGAGATACAAGCGATATTCTCACGAAGAACGGCTCGGCAGGAGCCTCGCCCTCCTTTTTTCAACGGGCTGTTAGCTCGACTTTTGCCATTCCATTTGGACTGCGGCAATTGATTGCCGCTTTCCTTTCTCGTTTCGTTTGAGTTTTTGCGGGACTGATCCAGTGCCGGGACATTCATAAATGTGGTGAGAAGCAGAGAAAAGAAAGCGGTGATGAATCCCCGCAGTCCAAAGGTGGCAAAAGTCGAGCCTAGAATCGGCGCAGCAACCACAGGCGTAATCCCACTGATGAACCCGGCTCCCCCAGTCACAACCGTGATGGATGCGCCGATCATGAACTCCTCTTTCTTCTTGAGCCGTTTCCTGCTTGATCCGTGCCCCGGCTTTGCCATCCGTGCGACTCACTCTTTTCAATGTGCAGAGACCGCACGGATGCAGAGCCGGACCACGGATGACGGCGATTACGGATGCAGACCGAAGTGCCTGTCCCACCGACGCCCAGTCCTCAGGGAACGATCGCGACCAGACGCGATCACACCGCCAGTCATTCCTGCGCCGCTCCTGACATTCCCTGATCCCGTGTTTGGCCTCTCGCGTCACGAATTGCGTCCCTACCAATGCGGACGCATACTACGCCCCGCTTGACGTGGCTTGGTTCAACAGACTCTGTTTCGACTGCGGGACGGATGACGATTTCTATTTTTGCGAGGTGCAGCATGGCGACAGCCCAGTTACCCGAGAACATCGAACGGCCACTGTTGTTGTTAGATCGTCAAGTGCGTGATGCGGTGTTCACGCGCGGACTCGCGCGGTTGATATTGGTCGTTGCAATCGGCGTGGGGAGCGCTCTCGTGGCCGACGGCTGGCTGTGTCTGAGTGGCACTACGCGAGGTGGCCTGCTCGCGGTGTGGGCCTTGGTTACGTCAGTCGTCGCATGGCACCAAGTCATTCGCCCGATGTTTCGTCCGGTCAACCTGGCCGAGTTAGCAGCGTTGGTGGAAGGACAGTTCCCGGAACTCAAGGAGCGGCTCACTTCTCTCGTCGAGTTCCGTACCGCCGGGGCCGCGCCGGGTGCGTCGAAGCTGATGCGCGACTTGATGACGCGACAAACGGTGAAGGCGGTTGAGCAACTCGATCTGCACAATGCCGTCCCGACGAGCCGTTCGCCGAAAGTGGCCTTGGCTGCCGTCATGGCCTGCGTGCTGCTGTTGGGTCCGTTTATGTGGGACGCGCACGGCTATGGCCTGTTGTGGGCGAGGTTCCTCGCGCCGTGGGGCAACTTCAGTTGGGGCGGCATCGAACTCCTGATCCTCGATGGCGATCAGGTTGCGGCGCGCGGCAGTGACGTGGCGATTGCTGTCGAGGTGCGTCGTCGCGCGCAGTCGATCACAGCGGCCGATCCAACTCCCTACTGGCTCCACTGGACCGATGCCGCCGGAGCGAGTGACTCGCGGCGTTTGGAGTGGGATGCGGCGGCGAGTCGCTTCACCACGACGTTGCCTCACATCTTTCATTCGATCACGTTTCAGGCGACGACGCACGGCGCTCAGTCGCGCACGCACCGCATTCACGTCGCCGATCCGCCGTCGATCGCCAGTCTCCACGTGGATCTCGACCCGCCCGCGTACACCGGCCTGCCTGCGAAGTCGCTCGACGGTGCTCAAGGGGAAGTCCGCGCGGCTGAACGGAGCCGCGTCACGATGCAGCTCAAATTCAATGAGCCAGTCTCGTCAGCCGAACTGTCCTGGCCCGCCGACGCCGCGACATCGCGCGACGCACTGACGCTCCCACTGAAGCTCGCTGCCGACAAACGTTCCGCCACCGTCGCTGCCGTCGCGATCGCGTCCGGCAAGTTTGCCTTTCGATTGAAGAACGGCTTCGGCCTGACCAACACCGATCCCGCGCGGTCACTCGTCGTCGATCCTGATCTCCCTCCCGCGATCTCGCTCGCGGGGAGTGACGATCCGGTCGCGGTGAGGCCCGATGATCGACAGCTTGTGAAGGCGGACATCCGCGACGATCACGGTTTGGTCACGGTCGAACTGCATCTCGAAACATCGACCGGTCAGAAGCAAACGACCACGTTGCCCGCCGAGTTGCTCCGATCGAGACAACTCGCGCACGACTTCCCGATCGACTTGGCCGACCTCGCACTGACGCCGGGGCAAGCGGTGACGTATCGCCTCCGCGCCGTAGACAATCGTCCCGTTCCGGAGCCACAAGAAACGTGGACCAAGCCGCGCACGTTGATGATCCAATCAACCGTCACGTCGCCGCTCGACCCACAAGTCGCCGAGCAACAGCAGAGTGTCGATGACCAAATCGAGAGCCTGCGCCACGATCTCGCCGACGCGAAGCACGCTCTCGCCGCGCTGCACGCTCAGACCGAGAAAGAATCGCTCCAACAGCAGAACTCCGACAAGAGCGAACAGCTCGACAAGCTTGAACGGCAGCAGGCGGAGATCGCCGAGAAACTGCAACAACTCGCCGCTGAGTTGGCGCAGAACCGAGTCACTGCCGGGCTGGCGGATCGTGCTGCGAACATCGCCGAACAGGACGTGGCCGACGCGATCCAGAAGCTGGACGAAGCGCGAGCCATCGAAGAATCACGCGATCAATTGGCTCCACTCAGTCAGTCGATCGACCGGCTCACCGCCGCCGAGAAACAGCTCCGTGCGATCGAGACACAGGTCACGGAATTGCAGAAGCTCGAACAAGACCTCGCCGATTTGGATCGCCTCGCCAACAAGTCGGATCGTTTGGCGGAACAGCTCGACCAGCTCGATCAGCAGGCAAAAGCTGAGGCTGACACGCTTGCCAAGGCCGAGTCGCCAGACAAGCCTGCCTCTGACAAACCGGGAACGGACGACGAAGCGGTCGCGCGCGAAGAGCGCCGCCAGCAGTTGGAGTCTGAGGGCCAGAAGCTCGCGAGCGAATTGAGCGAACTGCTCCGCAAGCATCCCGAGTTGCTCGATGCCGCGCGTCAGGAGCAAGAGCAGCGACTGGCTCAACTCGCCGAGCAAGCCCGTCAGTTGGCCAAGCCTCAGCAACAACTGGTCGCTGCGTTTGAAGGCGAGGCTGCGACCGTCCCCGCTTCCGCGACAAAGCCTGCCAATGTCGAAGCGACTGAACAGGCCGCGAGGGAGAAGGCCGACTCGCCAGAGAACCGGAACGCAAAGGGAGATCAGACCGTCGGTGATGCCGCCGCGAAAGCCGTTCGCGATCAGCAACAACTCGCTGCCGAAGCGACTCGCCAGGCGATCGCGTTGGCTAAAGAACACGGTGCCGATTCGGCGGCGACTCAAGCCGCCGCCAACTTCGCTAAGCGAGCGGCTGCCGCATCGCGACAGGCTCAAGCAGGACAACTCGACGCAGCGAGCGAGCAAGCGGAAGCGGCAGCTCAGGCAGGAGACCTCGCGGCGAAGAGTCTCGCCGTGGCAGGCGAACCGGCGAGCGAGCCTTCCCAGCAAGCTCATGATCTCGCGCAGCGGCAACACGACTTGGCCGAGCAGTTGGCGGAGTTGGCCCCGTCCGCCGAGGCCCAGCGTGGCGCTCAACAACAGGGACAAGAGCAGTTGGCCCGGGCCGCGGAAAGTTTGTCGAAGCGACTCGCACAAGCGAGCGAAGAACTCGCCGCCGATCCCTTCAATGCCCAGCCCGCGAGTGACGCGGCCGCGCAGGCTCAACAGTCCGCCAGCCAAGCGAAACAGTCGATGGAACGCGCGGCTCAGGCGAGGCAGTCCAACGATGCTCCGGCAGCGGCCGAGCAAGCGGCGCTCGCAGTCGAGCAACTGAAGCAAGCCGCGAGTGAGGCCGAAGCCGCGTCGCCACGCCCCACCTCGAAGCCACGTTCCTCTGTTCCTCCCGAGGTCGCGTCCGAAGTGGCCGAAGCCGCGCGCGAGTTGCAGCAGGCTCAGAAGAAGTTGTCCGAGTGCAACTGCAACAAGCCGGGCGGCTCGAAACCCGGTGGTTCCAAATCGGGAGGCTCAAAGCCGGGTGCGGCCTCGGGCAGCGAGCCGGATTCTGGCAGTCCCTCGGGTGACGCTGCTCCTGCTGGTGAGCAGCCAGCACCGGGTGACAGTGAATCGCAACTCGCTCAAACGGCCGAGCAATTCCGACAGGCGAGTGCCGCACTGCGTCGCGCGTTGCACGGCGAACAGCAGGGCAACGAGCAGGCGGGAACAAATTCCAAGCCCGGTCAGAACCAGCCCGGTCGCGTCAAGGCTCAAGCCGGTGAACTGCCGACGGAACCGAGTGAACCGGGTCAAGCCGTCGCGAGCGGTGCCGAGGACGCCGATCTCGGTCAGCTCGACAGCCAACTCAAACAACAGGCACAACGCAACTGGGGCAAGCTCCCCGGACAACTTCGCACCGAGATCATGCAGGGGGCCAACAAGAAGCCACACCCCGAGTACGCCAAGCAAATCAAGTCGTACTTCGAGGAGATCGCGAAGCCCGCCACGAAAGAGGTGGGTCCGTGATGCAGCCTCTTCTCGGTTCGACGCCACGATCGACTGCGCGCTCCGTAGGATGGGCACTCTTGCCCGTCCGGCCTTCGCGTCCACGCTCAAGGAAGACATCCGAAGTCTCGAAGACTTCGGATGTCTGTCGATCGCGGGACATCGGTCGATCGTTCCGGAAGTCGCGCACTCAAAATCCGGACGGGCAAGAGTGCCCATCCTACGGGTCGTTTGGGCGCGTCCTCCGGTTGATGTTCACGCTGCTCTGCGTGATGTTTTCACTCGTTGCCTCATTCGCGCTGGCCGCTCCGCCGGAAGGGTCCGATCGGGAGGTGGACGAGGCGATCGTGAGTGCGTTGCGGTTCATCGCGTCGCAACAACAACCTTCGGGCGGGTGGAATGTGGACTCATTCGGGGGCGAGGCGACATCGGCGGCGTCACTCTCGGTGATGGCGTTCCTCGCAGCGGGGCACATGCCCGATGAAGGCCCTTATGGCACTGCCATCACACGCGGCGTGCAGTATGTCCTCGATCATCAGGAAGCGAACGGGTTGCTGGCGCATCGCCGCAATCACGGGCCGATGTACGACCACGGGATCAGCACGCTGATGCTGGCCGAAGTGGCGGGGATGGTCCCCGAGCGTCAGACCACCGCCGCTCGTAAGGGACTCGAACGGGCTACGCGGTTGATTCTCGAATCGCAAAACGTGAAGAAGCAGGCGTCGCAAGCGGGAGGCTGGCGTTATCAACCGGCCAGCACTGACAGCGATCTCAGCGTGACCGGTTGGCAGCTCTTGGCCCTCCGCGCCGCGAAGGACATCGGGATGGATGTCCCCGCCGCGAACATCGACCTCGCGATCACTTACGTCAAGAAATGTGCCGCACGCGACGGGCGAGGCTTTTGTTATCAACCGGGTGGCGGGCCAACGCCGGTCCTCACGGGGACCGGTCTCTTGGCGATCACCGTTTGTGGCGAAGACGACTGCGCCGAAGTTCATGGCGCAGCCGACTTCCTGCGTGTGCGACCAATGCGCTACAGCGATCCGTGGTTCTTCTATGGCGTCTACTACACCACGATCGGCATGTACAAACGGGGCGGCGACGATTGGAAGAGTGCCAAGCCCGCGTTGTTTGTCGAACTGCTCGCCAACCAACAGCCCGACGGAAGCTGGAAGGCGGGCAACGGAAACGAACAGCCGTTCGGTCGCGTCTACTCCACCACGATGGCCGTCTTGGCGCTGAGCGTGGAGTACGGATATCTGCCGATCTACCAGAGGTGAGGACTCTTGCTTTGACGGCCACCGAGGAATTTGTGACGGCGTTGCGAATGGGGCTGACGCGCTGTGGTGTGAACGAAGCGTGCGTCTTGATTGGCGTCTCGGGCGGTGCCGATAGCGTCGCTTTGGTGCGCGGCCTCTTCCAATTGCGGAATGAGTTCGCACTGTCGCTGCACGTCGCGCACCTCAATCACAAGCTTCGCGGAGCAGCCAGCGAGGCAGATGCCGAGTGGGTCAGGACGCTGGCCGTGACTCTGCAACTTTCCGTGGAGATCGGTTCGGTCAAGAGTGATCTCGCGCACGAGCGCGGCGGTCTCGAAGAGGCCGCGCGAGATGCTCGACATCAGTTCCTCAACGCGACCGCCGCACGAGTGGACTGCCGCACGATCGCGCTCGCACACACTGCCAACGATCAGGTCGAGACGGTGCTGCATCATCTCTTTCGAGGGACGGGGCTGTCCGGTTTGCGAGGCATCCCGCATGAGCGATCGCTCCGCGACGACATCCGGCTTGTTCGCCCGATGCTCTCGATCCGTCGTGAACTGGTCGAAGCGTACCTGAGTGAACTCGGACAAAACTTCCGCACCGATGCCACCAACGCCGACACGGCCCTCACACGCAACTGGCTTCGCCACGATTTGCTGCCGCAGTTACGTCGCCGATTCGGTGAGAAGGTCGATCTCTCGCTGACACGCTTGTCTGAGCAAGCGGCGGAGGTTGAATCGACGCTCACCACGCTGGCGGAACGGTTGCTCGACGTAGCGTTGCTCGATCTTCAACCACACACGGTGCGCGTCAACACGCGATTGCTGACCGGCGAACCACGTCATCTGGTGCGAGAAGTCTTCGTCCATCTCTGGCAGCGCCAGGCGTGGCCGAGACAGGCGATGAACCACGCTCACTGGAACCGCCTCGCCGATTTGACCGGTTCACTCGGCGCGATCAGCTTGCCGGGCGAGATCGAAGCGTCACAGCGCACGAGCGGCTTGTTAGTCATCGCGCGACGCTGAGACGAGTGCCAAGATCACTCGAGGCAGAGGCCGTGGCCGAGTCTGAATAAATGAAGACAACCCCGCTGGCGCGCGTTGCTCGGCCACTACTTTGCGGCCACATCGCCGCGTCGCAGGACGTGCAAGCGGACTTCGGTCGAGGCTTGGTTTCCCTGGACCTGCGCGACCGCGTGAATCCAGCGATGGGTCGAGGGAACCCACGGTCGGGCGGTCAGGAAGATTTGACGCTCGGTCTCTGAGGCTCGAACGAGAACGCCAGAGAGGCCGATGTTATCGACGATGATTCCATGCGGCAGGTTGTCGATGTCGAACTTCACATCGCCATCGAAACCGTTTCGCTCGACGATGATCTTGGCCGTGATGGTTGTTCCCGGCGTGAGGGCCAAGCCACCATCGGCCGACGTGAACTGAGGCTGATCGGGGACGAGGATCACGCGAATCGGAGCGGGCTTTTCCAGCTTGATCTCACCGAGTGTACCGACGGTTTTCGTGACGAGCCGTCCGTCGATCAGGCCCGTGGCGAGGAGGGTGGCGCGCTCCCAGTCTTCCTTCTTCGGTTCGATCGCATCCTTCGTCGCACTGATGACGCTGTTCGTTTCGACGTGTCCGGACGCGATGATGACGGGCGAAGCGGCACTGAAACCGGCAGGGAGTCCCGCGATGTCGAGGCGCACGTCTCCTTCAAAACTGTCGATGCGGCTCAACGTGAACTTCAGTCGCTGGCCGCTTCCGGACGCGACCTTCGGGTTCAGTGTGTTGATCGTCACCGTGAAGTCGGGTTGAGGCGGACGGACGGTCAGCGTGTAGTGCTGCTTGTTCCCTGTGAAGCCGCGTACGTCGCTGACCTTCACGAGGTACGAGCCATCGGCCGGGACCGTGAAGGTCAGACGCGAGTCCTTGTCGAGCTTGCGTTCGGCATCGTCGTCGTTGCTGAAGTACAGCGGGAAAACGGGCAGACCGTTCTCCACGATCTGCGATCCGGGCGGATACGCTTCGACGATGTAGCACGGCTCTTCCTTGGCGTGCGCCGTAGCACTGGTGTCGAAGTAGTCGCGCCGTTTGCCGCCGAGCGCGTAGAGCTGATAGCCCGAGTCCGGTCCCTGCGGAGCGCGGAACGTCTTGCAAACCTCCCCCTGCATGTAGAGGTACTGGTTCAGGTCCATCTCTTCCCAAAACTCCAGCCGGACATCGGCCGACGAGGAGTCGATCGGTCGGAAGTTGATCCACGAATCGCGAATCGCTTGCAGGAGTGCTCGCAGAACCGGCCGTCCATCGGCGTGCAGGACTTCGAGCTTCGTGTCTGCCAGTGAGCCACTGCGTCCCGCATTCGTCTCGATGATCCAGACTTGGCCCGTCTTCCCTTCGATCCGGTAGAAGTCGGGATCGGCCGACTTGTCGTTCGCCGCGCGAGTGAACTCACCCTTCGCGGTGCCGGGGATCGGCAGCGGTGTCGCGGTCGCAGGGCCGTCGTTCGGCTCGACCTCGTTGAGCGAGACGCTGCGTTCGCCAGCGCGATCATTCGTGGAAGCGGTCGTCTCATTGAGCGGCTGCAATTCGACCGCCGCATCGCCCCACTTTGGGTCCAGCGGGTAAACCGCGAGCGACCCGTTCATGCGTCCGACTAAGAGCTGCCGACTGTCCGAGGTGAAGTTGATCGCCGCGCCCCAGTCTGGCTGTCGCTCCAACACGGCGACTTGAGTAAACGACTTCGTCTCCCACAGCTTGATTCGCCGGTCTTCTGAGGACGACGCGAGCAACCGGCCATCGGGTGAGAAGGCGACTTTCAAGATCGGTCCTTCGTGAGCGAACCGCGCATACAGGATCGGGTTCGTGCCCTCTTTGGCCGTCTCGCTGATCTGCCAGACACGGATGCGGCAGTCCAATCCGGCGGCGACAACGTGGCGACCATCGGGGCTGAAGGCGACCGTGTTCTGATCCTTGGACGGCTGCGAGAACGTGTCGAGTCGCTGCCCCGTCGCCACGTCCCACAACTTGACCGTGCGATCTCCACTGGCCGTGGCGAGCAGCTTGCCATTCGGCGCGAAGGACAATCCATAGAGCGCGTCGTTGTGTCCGGAGAAGGTCTTTAATGACTGGCCGCTCGCCACGTCCCACGTTTGCAGGTCGCGATCGTAGCTGGCAGTCGCGAGCAACGTCGCGTCGGGACTGAGCCGCGCGGCATAGACGGCATCGCGATGCCCTTGCACCACGCGTCCGCGCGTCCAGTCGGCCGACTTCCACAGTGTCGCTTCGCCCACGAGGCCGATCTCTCCGGACGCGACACTTAACCACTCCCCGTTCGTCGAGAAGCTGACATCGTTGATTGTGCCCGTGTGCCCGGTCAGCGATTTCGCGATGACGCGATCAGCCGCGTTCAATACTTCAACGGCGTGAGGCCGCGCGACAGCGATCCACTTTCCATCGGGTGAGGCCGCCACCGACGTGATCGGCTCGCGAACCTTCCCTTTCGGTTCGACCTTCGGCGTGACCAGTCCGGTGGCCGCCAATCCTCCCGTCGGAGCCTTCGCCCCCGCGTCGATCCACGCCTTGATGAGAGCCAGCTCGTCGGGCTTTGGTGCCGCATGATCTTTCGGCGGCATCTTCGGCTCGTCCTGACCGGTCACCAGTTTCCACAATCGGCTCTCACCACTCTGACCTGCGACGATGGCCAGGCCCGTTTCGCCTCCCCGCATCGCGCGGGCGTAGTCCTCCAGCACGAGGCTTCCCTCAGCCTCCTTCGTGTTGTGGCACCCGTTGCAGTAGCGACGAAACACGGGCAGCACCTGACTGTTGAAATCAGGTGCCTCTGCCGAGAACGCCTCGCCAGATAGCAAACTCAAGTCCAGCGAGAGCATCAGGCCGAGCAGCACGATTCGCGACGAAGCAGTTCTCATGGCGGCAACTTCTCCCAAGATCAGAACGGAGGATGGGCACTCTTGCCCGTCCGGATTTCGAGTCCACAACGATCAGCTTGGGGGTCGGGCCAGCCTCCCTCGCTCACGCTGCGGGTTACTGAAGAAACATGGGCGATCAGTCGGTCACGACGGGAGAACTCCAGCCCGCATATTGACCTTCGTGTTCACCTGCCAGGCTGAACAGCGCAAACGTCACTTCGTCGATCGTGTCCCAATCGACGGGATGTTCGCGTTGCAACGTGACTCCGTATGGCAGTTCGTCGTCGGGATCATCGCTCATCTCGTCCGAGAGCTTCTGGAATCCTTCTTGTTCCGCCGCAGACACGAAGCTCAAGCGACTGGAGTCATCGGCGAAGTTGGCGTGGTGATCGACCAGTCGTGTCGTTGTCAGTGAATCACTCGACTCGGACAACTCGTCGATGACATGCACGTTGAAGATCTCCAGCATGTTCTCCGGATCGGGGAAGAGGACGTTGGTGTAGTGGCCCCATTCTTCGTCTTCCTCCTCACCCGTTTCGTATTCGTACTCCTCGAACTCCTCCATCGATTCGGCGATCGAGTCTTCAAAGCCCTGCGATGACTTGGCGTAGAAGTAGAATTCGCGCCGCCCGGAGGTGGTGATGCGTCCCACGAGGATCGCATCGCCGGTCAATTCGACGGCGTCGATGAAGGCATCTTCGATCTCGACCAGCCGCGGTTCTTCCTCGTCGCTGGCAAACCCATCGTCGTTGGGCGACTTCAATTGGAGCCACATCCACAGGAGGACCGGTCGCTCGGGATCGGGAGCGTTCTCGGCGGCTCCCATATCAACCAGCATCGCTGCCGGAGCATCGTCCACATTCGTAAAGTACATCTCCCATTTGTCGGACATCAGGCTCGGCTTTCGTATGAGTGAGTTTGATTGGCGAATGAGTGAACTTCGATCCGGCGTGACGCGCTGTCTCGCCCCGACTCCCGAGAACGACCCCGGCTCCAATCGGCCGAGATTGTGGTGGCTGCGTCCGCGTTTGAGAAGTTCTACCGGTCGCGCCTCAACGAAAAGTTCATCTTGCACAGGGAATGGGTACGTTCAGGATCGGCAAGCCTTGTCGTACCGCGATGTCGGATGGGCACTCTTGACCGTCCGACTTTCTGTCTTCAAGACGCACGCACTTCAACGCGGACGGGCAAGAGTGCCCGTCCTACAGGTACAGTTCTTCCTGCCGCTCGCCTTATACTTCGCGCGGCTTGAAGTGAGACGTTTAGCCGCAACGCCAACGGCGTGCGTGCGATCTAAGGTTTGCCCGCGTTCTCTCCCCTGCCGTTGGCGTCGGGGCTAGCAGCCTGTTGAAAAACCGGCTCTCCGCCATTCGTGTTGATTCTTGTGGTACATCAGCCGCAGGGCGCTAGCCCCGGTTCGATTTCGCTTAACCGGGGCTAGCGCCCTGCGGCTA
>JAYVOX010000673.1:0-3704 GCA_043757695.1 Schlesneria sp. | reverse complement strand
CAAACGCAACCGTGGGCTAGCGCCCAGCGGCTGATTTCATCAGCCGGAACGCGCTAGCGTCCGGTTTGAGTGGGTAAGTTTTCATCTGCCGCTCGCCTTAACGCGATCAAAAGAATGAGGGCGTAAGCGAATCAAGTCGCTCACGCCCTCATCAATTTCACAAAACTGATTGGCAGTCTCAGCCAGCAACTTCAGAACTGCTGAGCTGTGGATGCCGAAGCGATCTGGCGATCACTCCTTCTTCTCTTCGGGCTTTTCTTCAGCCTTCTTTTCTTCGGCGGCGGCTTCTTCCTTCTTCTCTTCAGCGGCGGCCGGAGCGGCTTCTTCCTTCTTTTCTTCGGTGGCAGCAGCGGGGTTCTTCATCCCGGCGTGACTACCCATGGCTGCGGGGTTTGGCATTATTGGGGGGGCTGGAGGTGGTTTCGGCTTGTCACAACCGATGACCGCCAAGCCGAGAACAAACAGACAGAGACTCAGATTCTTCATTCGCCGATCCTAAAACTAAAGTGCGTTCCACAGTTTGAAACTTGGACAGAACACCTGTCCGCAGGAGCATGATCCACAACAATTCAAGAATATTCCAGCCACGCACTTCTTTCAGGGCGATTCTTTCTGAAACTCCCCTCACCGCAACCTGTTTTCCTCTGCTCAATTCGCATAACCAACAGCTTCGGAGTGAAACGGCGGTCGCAAATTGGCGAACCGTCCCGGCGACGAAGAACCGCTGGTCTCGCACTTTTCCTGATCCGACTGGCTCGCTTGACCATGCCGAGAGCGAATCCCAAGATACTGCGGCTTCGGTTTTGAGGATGTTCGACTTCACGGGATGGCACGCAATGCAGACTTCGTTTCGGCAGATACTGATGGCTGGAGTTCTCGCTGGTTGCGGCCTGACCCTCGTCGGCTGTGAAGGAACGGTGACGAAACCGTCTCCCAAGCCGATCGGTTCCCATGTCGGAGCCAAGTCTGACCCCGATACCACTGACTCATCCAACTCGGAAGAACCCATGCTCACCGTGCAGAACGAACCTTTTGGTCAAACCGAAACCGGCGACGAAGTTGTTCAGTACAGCTTGCGAAACCGATCGGGAATGAAAGTGGGCCTCATCAACTTCGGAGCGATCATCACGTCCGTCGAAGTTCCGGATCGAGACGGGAAGCTCGCTAATGTGACACTCAGTCACCCGGACATCGCGGGCTATCAAGTGAACAACCCGTACTTTGGCGGGGCCTGCGGCCGGTTCGCCAATCGCATCGCGCAGGGAAAGTTCTCACTGGACGGCAACGAGTACAGCCTCTTCCTGAACAACGGCCCGAACTCGCTGCACGGCGGGCAAGTCGGCTTCATGAAGAAGATGTGGAAGGCCGCGCCGTTCCAGAACGAGGCCGCGACTGGCGTGAAGTTCACCTACGTCAGCCCCGATGGCGACGAGGGGTATCCCGGTGAGTTGAAGTCAGTCATCACCTATTCCCTGACCGATGCCAACGAATTGAAGATCGACTACGAAGCGACGACCGACAAACCTACGGTCCTGAATCTCACGAACCACGCCTATTGGAACTTGGCTGGCGCGGGGAGCGGTTTGATCGTCGATCACGAGTTGACGCTCTCGTGCTCGCAGTTCCTCCCCGTCGATGAAACGGGCATCCCCAGTGGCGAGTTGGCCCCGGTCGCGGGAACGTGCATGGACTTTTTGAAGCCCGAAAAAATCGGGGCACGCATCACGGAACCGGTCAATGGCGCTGGTGGCTATGACCACTGCTACGTGGTCGATGGCAAAGCGGGTGAGCTGCGTCCGGCAGCGAAAGTTGTCGAACCGATCTCGGGGCGAGTCCTCGAAATCTTCACGACCGAACCGGGCATTCAGTTCTACACAGGCAACTTCCTCGAAGGGACGCCCGCGACCGGCAACGCTCCGAAGCACGGCGCGTTCTGCTTGGAGACGCAGCATTTCCCCGACTCACCGAACCGCCCTGAGTTCCCCACGACACGCCTCAATCCCGGTGAGACCTATCGCCAGACGACGGTCCACAAGTTCTCGGTAGTGAAGTGACGAGCGATGACGAAGACGTGACCGCGAGAGAGACTCCCCATGCCCGGTGCCGAGCAATATCTGAAGCCGTCCGTCATCCGCAATGTGGCACGACTCGATCTGCGGGCGCGGTTCATTGTTGAAGGGTTTCTCACCGGATTGCACGCCAGTCCGTTTCAAGGGTTCAGCGTCGAGTTCAGTGAACATCGTCGCTACCAGCAGGGGGACGATCCGAAGAACATCGACTGGCTGGTCTTCGCCAAGACTGATCGCCTCTACGTGAAGAAGTATCAGGCGGAGACCAACATCTCCGGCTACGTCCTGATGGACCTGTCTGAAAGCATGGGTTACACGTACCGCCAGGAGCTAACTAAGTTCGACTACTGCACCTGTCTGGCCGCCGCACTGGCGTACTTGATGATCCACCAACAAGACCCGATCGGCTTGATGACGTTTGATACTCAATTGCGAACGTGTCTCCCCGCGCGCAGTAAGCGCAGTCAACTCGGCAACATGTTGGCTCTGTTGTCGAAGGCCCGGCCGACGGGAGCGACCGACGTGGCGGGCAACCTGCGCCGCATTGCGTCCATGATCCGACATCGCGGTCTGATCATGTTGTTCTCCGATCTGCTGTGCGAACCGCAGCCGGTACTCGACAGCCTGCACATGCTGAGACATGCCGGTCACGACGTGATCCTGTTTCACGTACTGGATGAAGCTGAGGTCAACTTCCCCTTCGACGGCCTCTCCGATTTTGAAGACCCGGAGACCGGCGAAAGACTCGTGGTCGATGCGGCGGGGATTCGCAGTGACTATCTCGGCGCGGTTGAAGAGTTGCGACAGACCTACAAGCAAGAGTGCCTCAGCATGGGCGCTGATTACGTGCCGCTCGACACCAGCCTCCCGTTTGACCGCGCGCTGGTCGGATATCTCTCCCAACGCAAAGCGCGGTTCTGATGAGTCGCCCCGAAACTCCCCGCACCAACCGACCCAAACTGGTCTCCACGGTCTCCGAGGTGTTTGCTAACCTCCCGCCTGCTCGAACGGTTTCGAGTCAGTCTGCGATTTGAGATGGGTGTCGCCGGGAGGGTCGGACATGTTGGCAGGAGCAAGTTTTTTTCGTCGTGCGCTGGTCCATGGAATCGCCGTCGGCACCGGGATGTTTGCCAGCACGGTGTTGTTCGGCGGAGTGGTGTTATTCGGCGGAACGGTCCCTGCCGTATTCGCAACAGAGCCTGAGGTGCCCGCTTCCGCTCTCGCCCCAGCCAATCAGTCTGCACCGGTCGCCAATTCGTCCGTGTTGCTCCAGTACAAGTTTCAGTCGGGACAGTTCTTTCACTACGAAGTGGCCGACCAGGTCCGGTACGTGACTAAGCAGGCGGGCAATGCGTTTGTGACACTTCAGCGGAACGACTCCGCCAAGCACTTCCGCGTCGTGACGATCGAAGAGGATGGTTCAGCTCTACTCGAACCGATCATCGACCGAATTCGGATGTCGGCCAAGATGCATGAGAAGCCTGCGGTCGAGTTCGACAGCGCCAAGGACACGATTGCGCCTCCCGAGTTTCAACGCCACAAAGAGACCGTCGGCAAACCGATGGCTCGATTCCTGTTCACGACCAGTGGTGAACTGAAGTCGGTGAGGCTGCTCGCTGACGATGTTCCTCCGTC
>JAYVOX010000672.1:0-3710 GCA_043757695.1 Schlesneria sp. | reverse complement strand
GTAGGGTGGGCACTGCCCACCACAATCGGTCGTTGATGGTGGGCAGTGCCCACCCTACGGAAGGTATGGCCTTCGACTTTCCGGACAGACACCTAGACGCTGTGTGGAGCAATCGAGGGAACCACCTCGGACGCCACGAATCAGCGATATCAAGAGACTGCATTCGACCGGCTGCTGTCGGTCTCATCATGAGTGAAACGAACCCCGACGATGCCCGCTGATTCTTCCACAACCCCGCGCTCACATAACGCTCGCCCGGCAGCGGTGATCGACATCGGGACCACTTCGATCCGCATGGCGATTGCCGAGATCGACGACCTCGCCAACGTGCGGTTGCTCTCGGCGTTGTCGCAGGCAGTGACGCTTGGCAAGGACACGTTCACGCGCGGGTCGATCGAGAAGAGCACGATTGAGGAGTCGGTGCGCGTCCTCAAGAGCTACAAACGCGTCCTCGCCGAGTACGGGATCGAACGGCTCGAACAGGTGCGTGTGGTGGCGACGAGTGCCGTGCGCGAGGCGCTCAACAAGCTCGGCTTTCTCGACCGCATCTACACGGCGACCGGCATTCAAGTCGTCCCGATCGACGAAGCCGAAGTGAACCGGATCACGTACCTCGGCATTCAACCGCTGCTGCGCCACGACCCCGAGTTGTCCGACGCGCGGACCATTATCACCGAGGTCGGCGGCGGCAGTACGGAGCTACTGCAAGTCAAGAATGCCGACGTGCTGTTCGCTCACACGTATCGACTTGGCTCACTGCGCATCCGCGAGTCGCTCGAAGCGTATCACTCATCGCAAGCCGCCACCCGGCGACTGATGGAGACGCAAATCCAGCGTGTGATCGACCAGATTTTGCAGCAGGTTCCCGCCGAGCAGGCTCAGCAAATGGTGACGCTCGGCGGCGACATGCGATTCGCCGCCGGACAACTCATCACCGATTGGGACCCCGACACGCTGACGCGCATCCCGTTGAGTGACCTCGAAGACCTGACCGACTCCGTGCTGTCGCTCAACGAAGACAAACTCGTTCACAAGTATCACATCACCTTCCCCGATGCCGGAACACTGGGACCGGCACTGCTCGCCTATGTCATGCTGGCGCGGGCGTTCGAGCTGAAGCAGGTGATCGTCGCCAGTATCAATCTGCGGGACGGGTTGCTCAAAGAGATGGCGACGCGCGGCGGTTGGAACGAAGACTTCAGCAACCAAGTCATTCGTTCGTCGATCGACCTCGGCCGCAAGTTCGACTTCGATGAACCTCACGCGCGACAAGTCTCGAAGCTGTGCAAAATCCTCTTTCAAGGGTTGCGCGATGAACATCAACTGGCTCCGCGCTTCGAGCTGTTGCTGTGCGTCGCCGCCTTGCTGCACGAGATCGGCCAGTTCGTCAGCACCGGCAGCTACCACAAGCACACGATGTATCTGATCCAGCACAGCGAGCTATTCGGGCTGAGCCGCTCCGACGTGCAGCTCGTCGCACTGACCGCACGCTATCACCGCCGCTCGTCACCCAAGGCAATTCACACCGTCTTCACCGCCCTCGATCGAGACCAGCGCATCGCCGTCGTCAAGATGGCCGCCATGCTGCGCATTGCCGATGCGCTCGAAGCCTCACGCGGCCAACGTCTGCACGAATTGAAGTTCTCACGCGAGGGCGGTCGCCTCGTGATCGCGATCCCGCAGGTCGAAGACCTCAGCCTGGAACAGCTGGCCCTCAAGCAAACCGGCGCGCTGTTCGAAGAGACCTTTGGAATGCCCGTCCTGCTGAGAAAGCTGCGGTAGGCGAGACGATGAAACCCGCACTCGTTTGACCGCAAGCCAAAGGCGAACGGCGTCTGAATATCGAGAGCGGTTGAGACAACGCCGACACGCTCGCCTTCGGCTTGCGGTGAAACAAACGTGTTCAGCCCTCATCCAGGAAAACCACCGTCGTGACTCTTCGCATCGTCTTCATGGGGACCGGGAATCTGGCCCAGCCGTCGTTTCTCGCGCTGCTCGATTCGCCGCATCAGGTGGTGGGACTGGTCACGCAACCGGATCGTTCGGGACGCGGGCATCATCAGCACGTCAATCCACTGAAGGTCGCTGCCGCTGAGCGAGGCTTGACCGTCCTGCAACCCGACTCGATCAAAACCCCCGAGGCCCTCGCCGACTTGCAGGCTCTGCACGCGGACCTCTTCGTGGTGGCCGCGTATGGCCAGATGCTCTCCCCTGCCGTACTCGCCATTCCGCCGCGCGGCACGATCAACATCCATGCGTCACTGTTGCCGAAGTACCGCGGCGCGACACCGATTCACGCCGCAATCCTGAACGGCGATGCCGAGTCCGGCGTGACGATCATCGAGATCGAACCGAAGATGGACGCCGGGCCGATGCTCGGCCGAGTCATCACGCCGATCGACCCGACTGAAACGACCGGCCAACTCGAACAACGACTCGCCGCGCTCGCCGTCCCGCTGACACTGCGCGTCATCGACGAGATCATCGCCGGAACGGTCTCGCGCGAACTGCAAGACCCGACGCAAGTCACGCGCGTCCGCAAGCTCGCCAAGCCCGATGGCCGCATCGACTGGCAACACTCTGCCGAACAGGTCGCGCGTCACGTACGCGGCATGCAACCCTGGCCCGGCTCCTTCACCGAACTGCATCAACTCGACAAGCTGCTGCTCCGACTTCAGATTCTCGCGGTTGAAGTCCTCGCCCCCGATCACGATGAACGAGCCGCCTCAAGTGAACCAACCGCACCGGGAACGATCACCAGCCTCGTCGATTACCAACTGGTCGTCTCCTGTGGTGCCGCTGCCGTCAAGATCCTCTCGCTCCAACCCGACGGCAAACGCCCGATGACCACCGCCGACTTCCTCCGCGGCCGTCGAGTCTCCGTGGGCGACCAATTCGTGTGAAGGCCCGCTCCGTTCTCGTTCCCAAACTCCAGTTTGGGAACGAGTCTCGCCAAGCTCCTGCTTGGCGAAGAGGAGACGCAGCAGGAGCCTCAAGTGGCGGCGCAGAAATCAATGAGTCTCGCCCCCATTGGTCTCTGCTCGGTCTCTTCCAATGGATCGGCGTGAATCGGTCAGGCGGCACGCCCGTCGCCTACGGTGGGCATCGTCAGAACGCGCCTCAGCTCATGGATCAAAGGCCATGCCACTCAGCCGCTGCGCGACGCGCGAGTTTGTCCTCGTTCCCAAGCACCGACTTGGGAACGCTAGGTCTTGAAGCTCCAGCTTCGTCTGCAATTCGCCAAGCGGGAGCTTGGTGGAGTACGTTCCCAAGCTGGAGCTTGGGAACGAGAGTGAATCGGCCTTCACGACCGATCCTGCTTCATTCCCTATCAGTGAAGATCAGCGTTCCCCATTCTTCCCGCCTCTTCTTCATTCGTGCCATTCGTGAGATTCATGGTTCCACCTTTCCTCTTCAGGCACACAGTTCACGACAGATTCAGCAGTTCTTGGACGCGCTGTTCCAACTGAGTTGTCAGCGCGGCGGTCGCTTCTCGCGGAGCTTTCTCATTCGACAACGCGATCGGTTCGCCGAAGCGGACTGTGGCATGGCGGGTGCCGCGCGGAGTGGGATAGCGAACGCGCAGGACATCCTCTTCAAACTTGTCGAGTGTTTCGGCGATCCGTTCGATCGACGGTTTCTCGGCTACGTAGTCACCGGGGTAGCTGTAGAGTTGGATCACGAAGAAGAGGTCTTCCATATCGCGTTCG
>JAYVOX010000671.1:0-3724 GCA_043757695.1 Schlesneria sp. | reverse complement strand
ATGCCGGAGAGGTCTCGGGGGAGCAGCGGCAGTACCACGAGATTTTTCAACTGTTGACTTCGACCTACGAGTCCGAGCAAGCGGCGTTGCAACACGATCGCGATACGCGCGTCTCGACGACGGAGGAGCGATGGCAGGCCGAGACCTCGGCGGTGCAGGGGGAGTACGAGCGAGTTATCGAAGAGAGCGACCGCAGTTTCGATGATGAGACGACTCTGGCGAAGAAGGAATACGACGAAGCGACCTGGATGGTGACATCCATGCTCGATGAAGACACCGAGGGGAGTCCGCTCGCTCGGTTACAGGGATTGCAGATGGCCCGCGTCGCCAGTCGGACGGAATTGGAGATTGCGCTGAAGTCGCTCGATGGCTGGTATCGCCAGTCAACCGTGTTCCTGCAAAGTTGTCGTCTGCTGGGCGAGCCGGTTCCGCCAGCCCCCAACACGCTCCCGACGGATGCCATCAGTCTCCACCAAAAGTGCGTCGAGTCCGTGCGGGCGTCGGAGCCGCTCTATCACAGTTTGATGAGTCGCCTGTTACCGCGACTGTTTCAAAGTTTCTGGCCGCTGGTCGCGTTTGTCGTGTTGAGCCTGTTGTTGTTCGGAGTGATTCGAGCGGCCGTCAATCCCACGCTGCTCGGTCTCAAGCTGACGAGTGCCGATCGCGATTGGCGGTTCATCGCAGGGGGAGCCGCAGCGGCGATCAGTCTCGTCTCTCTGTTCTTACTGCACCTCGTGGCGGCACATCGTGCGTTGCCGGACTTCGAGAAACTGCTGCAATTGGCGGTCGATGGCGACTTCGCTTATCAACGTTGGGCGGTCGTTTCGCACCGCGAGTTGGAGCAGCAAGAAGCGGACCTCGCCCATCAACACGAGGTTCGACAGCACAAGCGAGGCTTGGCCTTGACTCGCGCGGAAGAGCGTCATCGGACGCGTCACGCGACTGCCGAGCAACTTCGTGCCGCAGCACACCGCGCGGCGAAGAACCAGTACCCCGCGCGGCTCGCCCAGATCGAGCAAATTCGCCAGCAAGAACGTCAGCAGGCGGAGACTCGATTTGAAGCAGCTTGGAATGACAGCCTGCTCCGTCGCGAACAAGACTTCCGCAACTTGCAGGGTGAGTTCGACAAGCGTGTGGCCGTCAGTCGTCAGGTCTACCAGCAGAGTTGGATCGACCTGATGCGTGAATGGCGGGCGACGCTGAGTGAACTGGGCACCACAGCCGATGCGATGCAAGAGCTGCTGCGTCAGGTCTGTCCCGACTGGAACGATGTGGTTCGCGCACTTGAGTCGCCGGTTGCCGAATCACCGATCAACGACATCGGTTTGTTGTCGCTCGGTCGGATCGTGGCGGACCTCGAACAGATTGAAGCGGGCACGTCTCCCGACCCGCGTTTGAAGACTGATCGGACACGATTCGATCTGCCGATCCTGGTGCCGCTCGCCAAGCAACCGTCGCTCGTGGTCCGAACGAACAGCGCGACTCGTGTCGAAGCGACCGCCGTGTTGCAGACGGCGATGTTGCGGTTCCTCACGTCATTGCCAGCGGGCAAAGTGCGGTTCACGATCCTCGACCCGGTGGGCCTCGGGGCGAACTTCGCGTCGTTCATGCACTTGGCCGACATTGATGAGCAACTCGTCACGAGCCGCATCTGGACGGAGCCGCCGCACATCGAGAAGCGGCTGGCTGATTTGACCGAACACATGGAGACCGTGCTGCAAGCCTACTTGCGGAACGAATACCCGACGCTCGACGACTACAACCGCGAGGCGGGTGAAGTGGCCGAACCGTATCGCGTGTTGGTCGTCGCCAACTTCCCGACCAACTTCACCGAGATCGCATTGCGGCGGCTGTTGAGCATCGCCGATGGCGGCGTTCGTTGCGGCGTGTTCATGCTCATCAGCATCGATGAGTCTCAACCACTGCCGCGCGGCTTCATGCTGGCCGACCTCGAACGTCACGCCATCGTCCTGCGGTTGCCGTCGGTCGCAACAGCCGTTTCAGGGCAGAGTGGCCTGTTGCAGGAGTTGTTGCGAGACACGAGTGACTCAGCGGCGCGCGGGACTTCAGACTCCGTTGTGCGCGCGTCTCCTGAATCAGTTGTGCGCGGGTCTCCCGACCCCGCACACGCCGCGACCGAAGGTCTCCCCAACGCTGGCGTAACCGAAGCTTCTCAGAGCGCTCGCACTCTCTCCACGTTCCGGCTCGACGATCCCGAACTCCGCGTCTGGCCGCTGCACATCGACGCTCCTCCCGCAGCCGAAGAGTTCGGCCGGATCGTCCGTTTGGCGGGTGAACTGGCGCGGTCAGTGCGTCGCGTCGAAGTGCCGTTCGAGCGTGTCATGCCTGCACCCGAAGCGTATTGGACATCGAGTTCTCGCGCGGGTCTCGACATTCCCGTTGGTCGCGCCGGTGCGACCAAGTTGCAGCATCTCCGATTGGGGAAGGGGACTTCACAGCATGTGCTCGTTGCCGGGAAGACCGGTTCGGGGAAGTCGTCGCTGCTGCACGCTCTCATCACGAACGCCGCGTTGCACTACACGCCGGATGAGGTCGAGTTCTATCTGATCGACTTCAAGAAGGGGGTCGAGTTCAAAACGTATGCCACGCAAAAACTGCCTCACGCGCGCGTGATTGCGATTGAGAGCGATCGCGAGTTCGGAGTCAGCGTGCTGCAACGGCTCGATGAGGTGCTCAAGCAGCGCGGCGACTTGTATCGCCGTGCGGGGGTCCAAGATTTGGCGGGCTATCGCGACGCGCGACCGGACGAACCGCTGCCGCGCGTGATGCTGGTGATCGACGAGTTCCAAGAGTTCTTCATCGAAGAGGACGTGTTATCGCAACAGGCCGCGTTGCTCTTGGATCGACTCATTCGACAAGGCCGTGCGTTTGGTGTTCACGTGTTGCTCGGCAGTCAGACTCTCGCGGGAGCGTACTCGTTGGCGCGCAGCACACTCGGGCAGATTGCCGTGCGGATCGCGCTGCAATGCAGTGAGACCGATGCTCACTTGATCCTCAGCGAAGAGAACTCGGCGGCGCGACTCCTCTCGCGACCGGGCGAGGCGATCTACAACGATGCGAACGGTTTGGTGGAGGGGAACCATCCGTTTCAAGTGGTCTGGCTCGATGACACGCGACGCGAAACGTATCTCGGTTGGTTGCGCGAATGGGCGCACGAGTTCTCGCAGCGCGCGACCGATCACGACGACGATCCCTCGCCGACGTTGTCCGTCGTTGAGACGCAGCCACGCTGGCCGGAAGCGATCGTGTTTGAAGGAAACATCCCCGCCGATCCGCTCGCGAACCCGTTGTGGCTCGATGCCGTACGCTCACTCGTATCGCGGCCGACGATTGAAGGAACGCCATTGCCTGCGAGTTCATTGCCCGCACAGGCTTCATCGAGCCACCGCTGCTGGTTGGGCGATTCGGTCTCGTTGACGGGGCCGCTCGAATTGCGGTTTGGGCCGCGTGAAGGTGGTCCGATCCTCGTGATCGGCCGCGATGACGAAGCGGCACTCGGCGTCTTGGCTACCAGTGTCTTGGCACTTGCCGGAGAGGGAACTCTCGCGCAGCCAACGACCGTCGGTGCGAGAGCGTTCGCCGCGCGGTTCATCGTTTTGGACGGCAGCTTGACCGGGAGCGCCGCTCAACGTCTGTGGCAGTTGATCGCCATCGTGGCGAACGCGAACGGGGTGCTATCGTCCGAAGAGTCACCCGCCGTGAC
>JAYVOX010000670.1:0-3734 GCA_043757695.1 Schlesneria sp. | reverse complement strand
TCGAATAACCCAGTCGCAATCTGACGATCCAAAAAATAACGCTCCCCGCCTCGTCAGGCCCGTAACCGCCACCACCTTCCCAGACAGACACCTAGGCGTTTCTTCGGCCTTTTGTGTGTGCGGGAACTTGTTTTCCGTCCAAGAAGTACTGAGTCGTCTTCTTTCGCCAGACTGTCATGTTGTCCGTCTCCCGCTCGTGGTGAAGGGAGCGACCAGCGTTTTGTTTACACCGTATTTGCACGGAAGTTCGTGCAAATAGTGGGCAAACCGTCAAAATGACACGAAATAACGCTTGGCGAAACAATCGCCAAACGTCAGCTCAAACCCTTGTAAATAAGTCATTTGCAGTAAGTGCGAGAGGGGGGAGTCGAACCCCCACGCCGATTAAGGCACTGGATCCTAAGTCCAGCGCGTCTGCCAATTTCGCCACTCTCGCGCGTCGTCGATCCCCCACAGACTGGTTGCGGGGGCGGGATTCTAATCATCAGCTTCAACACTGTCAGCCAACTCGTGCGTCGATGAGACACGAGGCGGAATCAGGCGGTTCGGACGTGATCTCACACATGATCCTTCTTGTTGATCAGGTCAGGACCGTCACCCAATATCTTTTCATACCGACCGGTCGAGGTCTTCTGGTACTTCGTGAAGCCCTGCTTTTCGAGGTTCTTGTTGCTGATGTCGCCCTTGATGCGGTCGCCGGGAGGCATCGGGCCGTTGATGACCGAGATGATGCGTTCGACCGGTTCGCCCGTTTCGGGATGCTTGGTAAACGGGGGTTCACCGATCCGTTGCAGGACTTCAAACGTCGCTCCGTGAGAACCATCGGGGCGGATGACGGCGTATTCGTACAAAGGCATGAAGAAGACTCCTCTAAGGTGTCGAGCATTGTCGTCACCTCGCGAAACGATGCAAGCCTCTCTGGCCAATCGGATCGCCCTGCCGACTGTTGTCCCGTCGCCCCACTCACGCGGCTGGATGTGAGCCGCTCGGTGAATTAGTGCGGTTCGATGCCACAACCCGGCGGTCTTGCCAAAGTCGATGATCTTCTTCTTCATCATTTTGCCCTCCATCATTTTGCGGGAAACGGGCGAGAGCAAAATGATGGAGGGCAAAATGATGAAGAACAGTCGAAATCGTCCGCCTTCACTCAACCCGTGATTTCACAACTCAAAAATGTTCTCGGCAGGACCGGCACTTCTGGTGAAAGATATGTGTCCGTGAACGAGTTGGATGAGGCAAAAGGCTGACTTGTGCCCGCGCGACATATAAGAATGATTCGCCTCTTCAAAACGGCGACGGTGTGACGGTCGAATGGGCCTCAACCTTGGCAACGGCGGGCATTGAGTACCGCCACAGGAACAACGTTCGAGACAGTTCTCCTCGGACGATGATGGGAAAGTCCGCGATGAGTTCGGGCGCGTTGAAGCCCGGCGAGAATTCTTCCGGCAGAGGTCGCTCGGAGACGACATACGCGCGATCGACATCGGTGAGATGTTGCGGTCGCTGCGTGAAGTGACTGGGGCGAGTGATTCCGTCGATCTGCTGTGCATTCAGCCCTTGGAACCGCAGCATCGCAGTGAGTTGGTATCGAGGCGTGTAGACCGGCAGCTCTTCGCCCCGTGCGCGAATATGTTCAGCGACTTTACAGACAGCGGAGCAGGTTGCTGCCTGCCGTGAGATGCGATCGCCACGAATCGGGATCACGGACAGCGGATGAATGAGATGCAGGCTGAGTCCGATCACGCAGACCACGGGCGGGATAAAGGCCGACGCCGCAGACCAACGCCAGAAACGCGATGTGTTCACCGACGCGTACCATGTCGCTGCCAACGGCCAGAAGGCGACAAAGCTGACCAACGCCCAGTTTCCTTCCAACGGCGAGCGTGTTGCTTTGAAGAGGAAGAACGTCAGCGGGATCGCGTAGAGGCAAACGCACACGCGCAACCGGGGGTTCTCTGCCAGACGCCGGACGTTCCAGATCACCCACGGAAACAAAAAGAACGGCAACGTTCCGAATAACAGGATTTGGATCCCGACGAACTCGGCAAACGGCTTGAGGCCGGGTTGAGTCTGGCCCATCGAATGGTGCCACTGAAACAACAGCGGCGCGAAGTCTTGATTGATGTTGTAGATCAGGATCGGAGAGGCAACGACGAACGAGATCACGCCGTGCAGCACGTAACCGGGAAGCCACTCGCGCCAGCGGCGACTCAGCCAGGCGAAGCTGGAGAACCCGGCGGGCACGGCCAACGCCATCGTGTACTTCGACAGGACGCCAGCCCCCAGCAGAATTCCGCCCAGCAGCCACAACCACAGGGGAAGAGCTGGCTGAAGTGTCATCGTTGAAACGGTAGCCGTTGAGCGGAGACCTTCATTCTCAACCGGAGTCAATCGACGATGCACTTCGACCAGCCACCAAACGTAGGCCGCCCAAAACAACAGCAGCGGCGTATCGGGAGTGATGATCACCGCCCCGAGTGTGAACAGCGGTGTAAAAGCAATCCACAGCAACAGGCCTCGTGACCGCGATAGAAGAGCAATCACAAACAGTACGAACGCGGAGGCGAAACACGCGGGCAGGCGAAACCCAAACACGCTGTCTCCGAACAGGCTCGTGGACAACCGAATGAGGTATGCGGTCATCAGAGGGTGATCGTAGTAGCTGAGTTGAAGCTCCTTCGACCAAGCCCAGTAATAGAATTCATCTTCGGCGGGAGGCAGGACTGCGGCGAGGATCAGATAGACACAAAACACAAATGCAATCAGCCAACGGTCTCGGCGGTCAATCATCCGTTGCTTTCAATGGGCCAGCGTTCATTGGCACTGGTTTTAAAAAGTAAGCCGCAGCGTCAGCGAGGGATTCCGCTGGTTTATACTTTGCGCGGCCCAATCCGAGACTTTCCGAGCGGTGGGGGGTGGTGCTCCGGTTTTTCACTCCAAGAGCCGGAGGACTTACGTCCACCGCTCGGAAATGTGTCACTTGTGACCGCGCGAGGTTTACGCGCTGCCATACTCTCTCGCTGACGCTTACTAAAGCAAGTGCCATTGGGCGTGCGCTCGATAAACCGTGTCGAATTCACGCTCGCGGTGTAGTCGATATTGTCGCGTCGCAGCAATCGCAGGGGCATGACAAGCTCGTCAGTTTCGCACTGCATCACTCAAGCGTTTCAACTAAGTAGGCCCGCATTGATCTCTTTGCCACGTTCGCCAGAACGTGGGTTTTCATTCGATTCACCCACGTTCTGGCGAACGTGACTACCCATACTTCTCTGCGGCTCTACTTAAGTCACTCCGGCGTTTCGACCAGCTTGATGTTTCTGAACGCGAGGTCCGTTGTTGGGTCGTGACCTTGCAAGCTGAAGTGGCCCGGCTTGAGACGTTGGCCTTCGCGCGGGTTGTCGTTTGGCTTGCGGTCGTCGGTCCAGTCGATCACCTGTACGCCGTCGATCCATGTCGTGAAGTGCGGGCCGTCGGCGATGAGCATGGCCGTGAACCACGCACGGTCGTTCGAGATCACGCGGCGAGCCGACACCCGTTTGAAGATCGCTCCCGTCCCGTGGTCGTCGGGTTGCGTGCGGTCTCCATTTTTGAAGCCGCTTTGAATTTGAAACTCATAGCCGTGGGACGGTGTTTTCTCGGTCCCTTCCATCGCGCGGAAGAAGACGCCGCTGTTCAGCTTGTCGCCGTTGGTGATCGCTTCAAACTGGAAGACGAAGTTGCCCGCCGTCTGTTCC
>JAYVOX010000669.1:0-3738 GCA_043757695.1 Schlesneria sp. | reverse complement strand
CCTCCCTAACCCTCCCCGCCGAGGGGAGGGAACAGAACCGATGACCTTGTATTGCTGAGGTGATGGCAACCCTGACCACCAATTGGCGACTGCACCCTGCGCGTTGCTCCAGCCCCCCGGCCCCTTGTATGTTTCGAGGCGTAACTCTGGCCAAGGGGCGTCGTCGTTTGAGTGCGACATCGTCCCGCCGTTTCATCTTCAGTCTCCGAAAGTTTTGGTTGCGCGATGAAGGTTCTTTCCGGGATTCAGCCGACGGGTCGGTTTCATTGGGGCAACTACTTCGGAGCGATCCGGCAGTACATCGCGCTGCAGGGGAACGAGCAGTCGTTCTACTTCATTGCCGATCTTCATGCTCTGACATCGGTCAGAGATGCGAAGGCATTGGCGACTTCCACGTGGGACGCCGCGCTCGACCTGATGGCATTGGGACTCGACCCCAACCAAGCGACTCTGTTCCGACAATCGGATGTCCCCGAAGTGACGGAATTGATGTGGCTCTTGATGACGGTGACTCAGCACAGCCTGCTGGAGAAGTGCCACTCGTACAAGGACAAAGTCGCGAAGGGGATCTCTGCCGATGCGGGGTTGTTCACGTATCCCGTGCTGATGGCCGCCGACATTCTGCTGTACGACTCGGACGTGGTGCCTGTCGGCGCGGACCAGATGCAGCACGTGGAGGTGACGCGCGACATCGCTCAACGATTCAACGTGATCTATGGCGGCGAGTTCCTGCGTCTCCCCAATGCCCGCGTCCTCGAAGCCGGAGCGAAAGTGCCGGGGACCGATGGCGAGAAAATGTCCAAGAGCTACGGCAACACGATCGAAATCTTCGAGGCCGAGAAGCCACTTCGCAAAAAGATCATGTCGATCAAGACCGACTCGACGCCCCTGGAGGCTCCCAAAAATCCGGAGACCTGTGCGGTGTTCACGTTGTTTCAACTCTTCGCCACGCCCGCACAACAGGCCGATCTCTCCGCTCGCTATCGTGCGGGAGGCATGGGCTACGGTGAGGCGAAGCAGGCCTTGTTCGAGGCGGCCATGAACTACTTCGCTGCCGCTCGTACCAAGCGACTGGAACTCGCGGACAACCCCGGCAATGTCGAAGACGTGTTGCGCGCGGGAGCCAACCGAGCGCGCGAGAAAGGCCGCGAAGTCCTCGATCGCGTGCGGTCTGCTTGCGGCTTAAGGCAGCGGCGGGGAAATAACCTACCGTAGCCACGCTCGCCAGAGCGTGGGATTCCCGCGTTCTGGCGAGCGCAGCTACGGACATTATTTGTCGGCTGCTGCCTAACGCCTCGTCAGCGTCCATCAGATTGAGAGCGAACAGAGCGAGCGACGCCAACCCGATCGAGACACTGCTCATGGAAGACCGCGCGAGGGTTCATCAATGTCATCCCAGTCCCCAGTCGCACGCCCACTCGTTGAACGGAAGAGTCTTCGCGCAAAGCCTGCTGCGAATGTCACCCAGCTCGGCAGGACTCAGCCCCAAGCGGTGATGGTGCCATCCGAGTTGACGAGCGTTTCGTGCTTCGTGGCAATCAGCCTCATCGCTCTCGGAGCCGCTTCCGCGTTGTCCGACGAACCCTCGATGGGGGTAACCTCGAACAACGCCATCACGGCGGAAAAAGTCGGCGACGAAGTTCCGTCGTTCTATGTGCGCGCCGTGACGGGACCGTTGGCGGGGAAATCGGTCTGCTATGTCTGTCGCCACGGAGATCGGCCGGTCGTGATGGTGTTGGTGCGGGAACTCGGAGCGGACCTGACCGCACTGTTGAAGGAGTTGGATCGCTGTGTGAACCAGCACCGTGCCGATGGCCTGCGCTGCTTTGCCGTGCTGGTGACAGGGACGCCTCAGCGCGAAGCACCCCGCCTGCAAACGCTCGCCTTCGATGAGAAGCTGGAACTGCCGTTGACCCTTGCCGGTGAAGCGGCGGCCTTGAACATCGAACCCGATGCGGCCATCACGGCGATCCTGTACGAAGACCGCCGCATCGTCAGCCGATTCTCGTTCCGAAGCGGTACGTGCGACGCGGACGCTCGGCAACGGATCGTCTCTGCTGCCGATGCTCTCGCGAGAAAAGAAACGCGGCCCTGATGTCCGGCGTTCCAAGTCAGCCTCGCCAGCGTTGGATTGGCTGACGAGGCGCGCGTCGATGAGATTTTGCGCGTTGAACGAGATAGAGTTCCGCATCGACTGACACGCCACGCGGCTTCCAATTAGAAAGTTCCGGGGTTCGTGACATCGAAGAAGAAGAACACCACATTGGAGGATGGCAAGTTCGCGCCCTCCACCAGCGTGTCGAAGGAGAAGGCACCGCCACTGATAATCCAGGTCGAAGCGAACGTGTTTGACCCCACAAACGCGAGGTTGTTGCCCAAATCCAAATCGACGGTCCCCGCACCAATCAGCCGACTGTTCTTCATGGTGAAGATGTCGTCGCCCAGCCCCGTCACGATCGTGGACACACCGCCAGTGCTGATTCGGTCGAGTATCAGGCCGTCAGCCCCGGCCCCGGTGTCGATGTCGAGCGTTCCCAATCGGCGTGTGGTAGTGACTCGCGTTAACTCCACACGATCGGTGCCCGCGTCGGTATTGATCACGATCACTCCGGCCGTCTCGCTGTCGATGATCCCGATCTTGTCCGTCCCAATTCCCGAATTCACGAGGATCCCGTCGCCAGTCGCCAAGAATGAACTCGGAGTGGTGCCGAAGGTCTTCGTCTTCGACATCGACAGCGTGTTGGTTCCATCGCCGAAGTCGAGGTTCACTGTTCCATAGGAAGTGACATTGGTCATCGTCAGCGTGTCGTTGGCCGCCCCCAAGACGAGTACAACGTCGTCGCGCGTGGTGGTGTTCGTGATCCGTAACGTGTTGATGCCCCGCGTGTGAGTGTCGGTCAGGGTGAGATCGTCGGTGACGGTCAGGCCGGTGACGGTGACGGTCTCATTGTCAGCGGCATTCCCTGGCAGGAGAGTCTCATCGGCACCTGTCAGGATGACGACATCGTCATCGTTACCGGTCCCAATGCGGTTATCGTTGCCGACCTTGCAATTGCTCACCGTCACGATGTCACTGCCGTCGCCCGCATCAATGATGATGTTGGTGGCGACGCTGGGCGTGGTGGTGTTCGCGTTCGTGACGATGGCATTCGTGACGCTGAGCGTGTCGTTGCCAAGTCCACCGAGCAGATTCAAATTGGCACCGAACTTCCCTGTCGCCGAGATCGTGTCGTTACCGTCCCCTCCATCCAGAATCACATTGCTGGAGATCACCGCACCCGACTGATTCAAGTTGATCGAGTCATTGCCCGCCCCGCCTAGGACGGTCAGCGTATTGACGGCACCAAAATTGACGGAAGCCAATCCATTGATCGTCGTGCCCGTCAGGCCCGTGGCGACCATCTGGCCGTTCGTGCCCACGGTCAGTTGGATTTGATTGGCCGCCGCGTCACCGGTGAGCGTTAAAACTCCGCCCACCAGCACCGAAGTGATGTTACCTGCCAGCAGCAGCCGATTTTCCAATCCCTCGAACTCCGAACCGAACGCTTGAGATGGCATGGCTTGCTCCTGCAAAACTGACGATGGCCTGACGTTGGACTGTGACACGACACATCCCCAACATGTCGTCCATGACAATCAGGGCGGGTTGAACTCACGACATCGAGTTCCGGAGCCTAACAGCCTGTTGAAAAACGTAGGATGGCCTCCCAGGCCGTCCGTCTTCGGCTTTGAACGCGG
>JAYVOX010000668.1:0-3740 GCA_043757695.1 Schlesneria sp. | reverse complement strand
TCTCCAATCGCTCCGCCGACTCGCATTCGCCGACAGCTAAACGTAAACAAATTCCGACCGATCGCTCTGACACGTCAACCCCAAGTTTGCATCACCCTCGCCCTCTCCCCCGAAGTCGGGGGCGAGGGGACCAGAACGACCGCGTCCGTGGACGGTAACTCGGAGTGCGCCGAGTGCCAAGCTGCGTGGGTCTGTCTATACTCCGCTCCGCATCGCGAGACGCCTGAGTTGCGACTGCCAACTTCCCACTTACCATTTCCTCTCCACTTCCCCCATGCCTCACGAATTCCTCACCGACTTTCTAGCGAAGCTGCAAGATGCAGGGGAACTCGTGCGCGTGGCGGCACCTGTCGATGCGGCGTTGGAATTGTCGGCGATTGTCGAACGAGTCACACAAGCGCCCGATGGTGGTCCCGCCCTCTTCTTCGAGAACGTGAAGAATAGTCCGATCCCGGTCGTGGCCAATTTGTTGGGAAGTCGGCGGCGGTTATGTCTCGCGCTGGATGTCGATTCACTCGATCAGGTTTCGGCAACGATGGACCGATTACTCAGCGGTGAGACCTCTTCGGGATGGCTCGAGGCGTTGAGGCTCACGGCGTCGGCGACTCCCTCGAACCGCTTCGCGCCGCGCGTCATCAAGACGGCGGTCTGTCAGCAGGTCGTCAAACTCGGCCGCGATGTGAACTTGTGGGAGTTGCCGATCCCGCGTTGCTGGCCCGACGAGGCCAATCCCACATTGACCGCCGCACAAACGCTGACTCGCCACCCCGTGACGAATGTCGAACATTGGGGAAGCTATCCGCTGCAAGTCATCGGCCCACGCGAAGTGGTGCCGCACTGGCATCGGCAACACGAGGGCTATCGTCACTGGCAGTCGGCCGTGCGCGAGCGAAAGCAACTTCCCGTCGCGATGTCGCTCGGCGGCGATCCGTTGCAGGGATTGATGGCCTCCGCGCCGCTGTCGTCGTCGATTGATCGCGGTCTCTTCGGCGGGCTGTTGCGCGGCGCGAGTCTCGATTTGGTGCGAGGCCGTTCGGTGGAACTCGATGTTCCGGCCGGAGCCGAGATCATTCTCGAAGGCTACATCGACCATGCCGCCACGCCGCAAATGGCACCGTCCATCGCGACCGGCTCCGGCCATTACTCGCTCCCCGAAGAGTTGCCGGTGATTCAAGTGACCGCCGTCACGCATCGTGCCAATCCCGTGTTGCCCGTCGTGATTGCCAGCCGACCGCCGAGCGAATCCGCGTGGATGTCGCTGGCACTCGATCGACTGTTCTTGCCGCTCTTGAAACGTCTGATCCCCGAGGTTGTCGATTGGCATCGGCCGTTCTCCGGCGCGAGTCGTCACTTGCTCTTCGTCAGCATTCGGAAGGACTCACCGCAACAAGCGCGGCGCGTGTTGAACGCGCTCTGGGGCGCGACCGAGTTCGGATCGAGCAAGCTGATCGTCATCGTCGATGCCAACGTGAACGTGCAGCACGAGGACGAGGTCTGGTTCGCCGTCGGCGCGCACGTTCATCCGGGCCGCGACGTGATCTTCAATCAAGGTCCAACTCAGATGGACGACCACGCGGCTCCCGTGTGCGGCATCGGTCACGCTCTCGGCATCGACGCGACGTGCAAGCTGCCTGACGAAGGCCATCCCCGCGCGTGGCCGCACCCACTACAACACTCGGACACTTTGCAGGCCCTCGTCGCAGAACGTTGGTCCGAACTGGGCCTCGACCGCAGATCACACTGACCGTTGCCATTCCACTCTGGCCAACAGCGCATCGCTAAAAGCTAAAAGCTCTTCCATGACCTCGACCCTGCCCGTTGATAAGTCCGAAGCCCGCGTCCGTCAGATGTTCGGCGAAATTGCCGGGCGTTACGACCTGATGAACCACGTCCTCTCGGGTGGGACCGATTTATATTGGCGTTGGCGCACGGTCCGCGCGGTCGCTCCCAGTGGGACGGCTCCGATCCTCGATGTTTGCACGGGGACGGGAGACCTCGCGCTGGCATACTGGAAGGCGGGGCGCGGCCAAGTCCCCGTCGAAGCGACCGACTTCACTCCCGAGATGCTGCGCTTGGCTGAGGTCAAACGAGACCGTCGCTTCGGAAAGCAGATCGCCGTTGGAGCCGCAGCTCTGAACTTCACCGAAGCCGACACTCAGGCCCTGCCGTTTGAAAGCGATCGCTTCCAAATCGTCTCCGTCGCGTTCGGGTTGAGAAACGTCACCGACACGGAGCGCGGGCTGCGTGAAATGGTGCGCGTCTGTCAGCCGGGAGGCCGCGTGGCGGTGTTGGAGTTCTCCATGCCGACCAACCGGCTGTTCGGTTCGGTCTACCGCAACTACTTCAAGTACGTGCTGCCGCGCATCGGTCAGCTCTTCGCCAAGAATCGGCAGTCGGCCTATAACTATCTCCCCGACTCGGTCTCTCAGTTTCCCTATGGCCAAGCGCTGGCCGATAAAATGCAAGCGTGCGGTCTCTCCAGCGTGACTTTCAAACCGCTGACGTTTGGCATCGCGACGCTGTACGTCGGCAAGAAGGAGACGGAGAAGAAAGAGTCAGGGGACAGGAGTCAGGGGTCAGAATGAGCCTGAGCAACTTGGAATCTCATACTCGCGTGGCCCAACGCTTCTCACTTCCGGACTCCTGTCCCCTGCTTTCTGACTCCTACTTCACAGGTTTCCTCCATGTCCAATCTCGTCGTTGCGATGACCGGTGCCAGTGGTTCAGCCTATGCGTTGCGGTTGCTCGAAGTCCTCGTCGCTGCGGGGCGGACGGTGCATCTCACGATTAGTCCCGCTGCCGTGGAAGTGATGAAGCAGGAGGTCGGGCTGAAAGTCGATCTGGATCACTTCGATCCACAACAATTGCTGCCGAGCGAAGAGCAACTCGCGCAAGACAGCAAATTGAAGATGGTTCAGCCGAGCGGCGGGTTCGGCTACGCGGCCAGCTCGATCTTCAGCGAAAGTGAGTTGCTGACCGGCAAGATTGTCTATCACCACTACCGCAACTATTCGGCCGGGATCGCGAGCGGCTCGTTCCTGACCGAAGGGATGGTGATCTGCCCTTGCTCGATGGGAACACTGGCCAGCGTGGCGAGTGGTCAATCACAGAACCTTATTCACCGCGCGGCCGATGTCCATTTGAAGGAGCGTCGCAAACTGATCGTCGTCCCGCGCGAGACACCGCTCAGCGTAATCGCACTCGACAACATGAAGCGGCTGGCCGAAGCGGGAGCCACAATCCTTCCCGCGATGCCCGGTTTCTATCACGCGCCACAGTCGATTCACGATCTGATCGACTTCATTGTCGCCCGCATCTGCGACCAACTCGGCGTGAAGAACGAACTGATGAAACGCTGGGGCGACAAGCCAGCGACATGAGTCGTGTCGCACGGGTGCAGTCGTTAATTGAAGGTAGCCCTGTCGCTCCGCGACAGGAAGCGGGACCGCCCGAAAGACATTCCTCGTTAGTTTGAGGCGGTTCAGCAGATCGACATTCCCAATTGATCGCGCTTCCTGTCGCGGAGCGACAGGGCTACCTTCACAAGACACCTTGTTTCACAGTCCGTTCCCCAGGACCACCAATGAGCGACGGCACCCGTGTCGCACTCGCACTCGCGCGGGACGCGACGTTTGGCATCGGTGGAGTGATGTGTTAAGAAACGGCCCGCAATTTCAGTGGCCGTTTTTTACGAGGCAACGCGAGACGATGCACATTCGAGACGGGATTTTGGGGCCGGA
>JAYVOX010000667.1:0-14097 GCA_043757695.1 Schlesneria sp. | reverse complement strand
GTGTCCATGAACGGGCGGTATCTCCTTCACACGGCAAAGGGAGACACTTCTCCGAGCGGTGGACGTGAGAAGCCGAAACGAACTGTCCCCGCTTCATCGCCAGTGGTGAAGCGGGGACAGAGGTGCGCGACGGGACTGAATTTCCAACCGGTTCCTCAGGTCAGCAGCAACCGTTTCGCTTCCGCGAGGCCGGGGGCGGGACGACCACATTCGCTCGCGGCGACGCGGGCCAGCGCGATGAGATGTCGCCAGCGGAAGGCGGCTCGTGTCTCGACGAACTCGTGGCTGACCGTACGATAGAACTTCTCGGCGTGGAGCGCACCGTCTTCACTGATCGAGTACTTCAGCAGGACATCGAAGACCGCACGCGGCGATTGATCGAGCTTCGCATAGGCCGCCACCGCCGCACACGAGAGGGCTTGATCGTTGGCGAGAATCGCGGCGTCGAGCAATCCCAACAGCGAGGCCGGTGTGGACTGAGCCGACTTCGCCACGAGTTGTTCCACGTGATCGGCCAGCGGCCACGGTTGCCACTTGAGGAAGTCACCGCCGCGTGAACCGCGATCGTGCGCGACTTGCCAGGCACCGAGGATCAAACACGCCGCCGTGTTGCGCGCGTTGCTGACGCGCGCCATGTTCCGCCAGGCGTTGGCGGAGTCACACGCATGGACTCCAATCGAATCGCCATGCACGCTGCCGAGCGGTTTGCCCGCCGAGATCTGTCCTTCAGGACGACCCATGTCACGCAACAACAACTGATTGGCCGCGAGCGTGATTGCCTCTCCAATCGCCGCCGGTGCGAAGCCTTCTCCCAACGCCGCCGCGACCGCTTCCGCCGCTTGATCGGGAGTCGCCTCAAAAATCGTGCGGCTCAAATGCTCGACCCACTCATCGCTGGCGACCTTCGTCCCGAGCGGCTTCGACGGCAGCTTGAATTGATCGAACAGCTTCGGCAGCAACCGGCTTCCCCCGCGAGCGTACTCGTTCCCCTTGCCAGACTCCGACTTCACGCAGTAGCGCACCGACTGCCTGAGCATCGTGTGCGCATGCTCGTGGCCAACAATGTCGAGCAACTCCCACGCCCGGTACGGCATCACGACGCGATGGACCTCCGCGTTGTCCTGCACGACTTCGAGTACTTCATTGAACGCCTCTTCCGCCGACCGCTGGGCGATCTGAGCGAAGAGCTGTTCTGCTCGGTCTCGATCCTTTTCGAGAACCGCTGCATGAAGTCCGCTCGGGATTGCGCCGTCCGTTGCTGGCGAGCGGCTCGTTGAAGCCGGGATCGGATGCAGGATTTCGGACTTGTGCCCGCCGTGTTCTTGTATGCGTTGACTGTTGCGGTAGAGCACCTTCAACACCGGCAGTGGGCTTTGTTCGGAAGGGAGTTCGCGCGACATCTGATACGCGGGTGACAGTGCCATCATCGTGTGGAAACCGATGTAGTCTTCACCGCCAAACGTGCGGGCATTGGCGAGAGCCGCCGCCGCCACGATGTCACGCAGCGAAGTCCCCGACTTCCATTTCTCGACGATCTGCGGCAGCAGTGCGGCAGCGGCAGTGTCCTGCATCAGTCGCACGAGCGGCTCGCGATCACCGAACGTCAACTCGTTCGCGCCAGCGTCTTCAGCCCACGCCAGCGTCAACCCCATGTCGCACGCCGTGCCGTATCCGACACCAGCGACCAACATCCCTCGCCCCACATCCGCCAGAAAATCGCGTCGCGTTCGTGTTGTCATGATGGTCCTCATTTCAGAAAGAGTCCGTGGTCAACCAGCACGGCATTGGGCTGGCAGAAGCGGAGCAGATGATACCCGCTGAAAACTCAAATCGGTAAAGGCTTGTCGGTGATCTTCGGTCGGAGACCAAGATTTCAGGTTGAAAGCGGCGCATCAACAACTGTCGGGATTTGGTGAGCCGGGTGCCGTGAGGCCCCGGACTTTTCGGCGACGAATCCGGGGCCTCACGGCACCCGGCTCACTTCGATCATCCGATTGATGCCGCCACTGATTGATGCGCCGGTCCTTACTGAGGTCCGACAGATTGCGGCGTTTCCACGTCCACGATTCGCGCAGAGGGGCGCGAGAGATCGACGATGAGGGGAGTTGAGGTCTCGGCCTTGCTCACGTTGCCTGCGGAGTCGCGGGCCATCACACGCAGGAACAAGTGCGAAGGGACTCCGGGGCCAACTGACCAGTTGAAGCTGCCGTTATCTTCTTTCCATGCACTGATCGGCTCCCACGGGCCGTTGCGACTGGCGGCGTAATAGAGCGACACCGACTTCTCGGCCGGATGATCGTCCTGAATGCGCCAGCGGATTTGCAGATGGTTGGCATTCGCCCCTTGTCCCTGTTGGACCGGCAGCATCTCGACCACGGGCGGAGTCTGATCGACGGCGACGACGATCGACGGGGCCTCTCCCAGTACGGGCGGCTCGTTGACGAGGCCCGCTCCGCTCCGCACTCGAATCGAAAAGCCGTACTCACCATCCTGAGGAACTTCGACATCGAAGGGACTGCGTTGATCGGGGTCTTCACCGTACTTCCACCACTTGCGACCGTTGTCTTGAGTGATGAACAGTTCCACTCCGCCAATGCCCGAGGGACCGACATCATCGACCTTGTAACCGACTTGAAACTTGCGGGTGTTCACCACGCGCTGTCGCCCAACCACCGTTCGCGGCATCGGTTGAGCCGGAACCGGTTCCTGATTGCTGGACCAACGATCTTGCGTGATCTCGGGCTTCGTTGCGGGACGACCTGAGACGAACCGTTCAGGGGCACTCGGTACGGAGGTGGTTCCAAACGGCGTGATGACCGGGCCGTTGTACGCTCCATTCGTTTGTGGCAATTCCACTGATTGAGCAAATGCGGGCGGGCGCGACTCGGCCAAGTCATCCGGCAAGAAGCGTTGAGCCTCAGGAGCTTGTTGAGGATTCAATGCGGCTCGTTCGCCATCGTCGTCCAAGCCCGCGATTGGGACACGACGCGCGGGCTTTGGCTTTGAGATCGGTTCACCGTCGGCCGCGATCTGCAAGTGCGCTTCACTGCGTCCGACATTGGTCGCACTGTCGGCAATCGTGCCTCGCACTGTGACCTTGCCGGGCTGAGCGACATTCCACGTGGTCTGACCGCTGGCGCGCGGAGCGACTTCCACCGTGTCCCAAGCTTGGCTACCGGGTTGAAAATACTCCAGCTTCAGCGTCGAGGCATCAAGGTTGGCATCGGCCGCCTGCCACGAAAGTTGAACCTTGCCTGGCCCGACTTGCTGAAGCTTCACGTCCAACAGTGGCTGAGCCGTATCAACGACAACGATCAACCCCGTCTCGTAAGTGCCAACTTGCGGATGAAGTTGGTTGCGACCGTCGAGTGTCTTCACCGAGAACCAGTACTCACCGTCGTGGGGAGCTTCGTACTCAAACTTTCCACCATCCGGGGCGAGTGTTTGAGCCAAGTTCCAAGTCAGACCGCGATCGGACGACACATGCAACTGCAGCTCGCGAGCGTTCATACGCTGGAGCGCGGAGGAGTCAAATTTGAAGGGGATGCGGAAGCGAGTCTTGTTGGTCGCGATCGGCTTGGGCAACGGAGCGGCCAGCGCTTCGCCGTTCGCCAGCCACAGGCCGGTCAACGCCAACATCGCCGTGATTCGGCCGTCCATGCCGTCCTCCATCATCGTGCCAAGCCATTCATCCACGATCGAATCGGCAATCCACAGACGCACGCAATCCTTCGCGCAACGCCGCCGCCCCGCGCAGACACACCTCTACCTCGTCGCTATCGACGTGATTCACGCTGCCGCTTGAACCGTGTTGGTAGCGCGTGTCGAGTTTGCCGACGACACGATCCGCGTGGCGAACTCGCACCGGCAATTGCCGCCGAAACGCCGCGCGGGGCGCACTCAGGAAAGCGTCGAGGGCCGCAGTGCGCGGCTGGTTCCGCGTGTCTCCGGAACAGCACGTGAGTCGCGTGTTCTAAGGCGAGCGGCACGAGTCCGCATACCAGCCGTGGACCGGGCGACCGCGTCCGGTCAGCTCTGAAACGGGTCCACAATCCCTTCCCGCGTTGCGAGACTCTTGCTCCCTCCCCTCGGCGGGGAGGGCCGGGGAGGGGGGATGAATTGGAATCAAGGCCACAACTCAGCATCGCCCCCCTCCCTAACCCTCCCCGCCGAGGGGAGGGAACTCAGAGAAGAATCGGGATGTCATGGCGAGCCGACTCCGATGAAAAACCCAACCGAGGCGTCTGGACCAAGGTGAATCCTCTCCTGCCGCTCGCCTAAGAGGCTACCCGAGGTGAACTCACCGCCGCGTCCAGTCGTTCGAGCAGTCGATCCAACTCCGCACGCGTCTCGTCATCGAGACTCCACGCATTCGGCGAGCGGCGGTGATCGGTTGTGAAGAGGCCGCGTCGATGCAGCACATACTTCTCGACCGCCAGAAACCCGTCGAGTCCCGCTTGAAGTTGCAGGCTCACCAACGCACAGACCGGGAAATAGAGTCGATATGCGGCATCGTCATCGCGCCGTTCCAAAGCCTGCCACAACGCCACGATCGCCGTCAGGAACTCCATCCCAGGCATCGTGCCGGTGATGCCGCGACGGAAGCTGTCGATCAAGCAGACTCCTCCCGAGCCTTCAAAAATCTGAGCTTCACCACCGGTGGCATCGCGCAGCGCCGACAGGTTGGGGCCGATCGGAGACGCTTCGGGTTTGAAGAGAATTTTGTCGCGATCGAACCGCTTGAGCAGCTCGACGCAGACGGGGATCGGGATCGGTTGACCCACGTAACCCGAGGCATCCTGAACGATGATCGGCAGTCCCACCGCATCGGCCAGCGCGAGGAAGTAGTCGCGCACGGCAGCCACGGGAAGTCGGGTCGAGATGGGCGGGATCGCCATCACGGCATCGGCCCCCGCGCGTTCGGCTCGCCGCGCGTACTCGATGGCTTGCTTTGTCGATTCCGCTCCGACGCCCGCGAAGAACGCCCCGCGCCCCGCGGTGAACTCCGCCAACTTCTCTGTCAGCGCGACACGCTCTTCAAATGTCAGTCGCAACAACTCCGAAACCATGCCGGTTCCCAATCCATCGGCACCGACCTCAAACGCCCAATCGACTTGTCGCCGCAGACTCGCGAAGTCAATCGAGTCATCATCGAGAAAAGGGGTGTGCGCGATCGGCAACACCCCGCGAATCGGCTTCAGCATCGTGATGGTCTCTGAGAGATGCGGTTCGGTCTCACTTGTCGTCGAGCAACTCGACGGCGGCGAACTTCTTCCCTTCGAGCATCTCCAAGCTGGCACCGCCTCCCGTGCTGACGTGCGTCACTTTGTCGGCGAGTCCGAATTCTTGAATGGCCGCCGCGCTGTCGCCGCCACCGATGATGCTCGTCGCTCCGCTGGCCACGATCGCATCGGCCACGGCGCGCGTTCCGGCATCGAACGGTGGCATCTCGAACACACCCATCGGGCCGTTCCAGACGACGGTCTTCGAGGACTTGATGACATCGGCGTACTTGGCAATCGTCGCCGGGCCGATGTCGAAACCTTCCCAACCTCCTTCGTCGGGGATGTGTCCCGCTGCGACCACTTGCTTGTTGCACGTTCCCTTGAAGTCATCGCCGCAGTGAGTGTCGAGCGGCAGCAACAGTTTGTCGCCACCGGTAGCAATCAACTCTTTCGCCAACTCGACCTTGTCCTTTTCGACTCGACTCCGGCCGACGCTGCCTCCCTGAGCGAGAGCGAACGTGTAAGCCATCGCTCCGCCAATCAGCACCTTGTCGCAGATGGCCAGCAGATTTTGGATGACGTTAATTTTGTCCGAGACCTTTGCTCCGCCCACGATCGCGACGAACGGACGCGCCGGTTGAGCGATGGCTTCCGACAAGAACTTGATCTCTTTCTCCACGAGGAACCCGCAAACCTTGGGCTTGCCGGACATCGCGTTCGGCACGGCGACCATCGAACCTTCCGTCCGATGACACGTTCCGAACGCATCGTTGCAATAGATGTCGCCCATCGCCGCGAGGACCGCCGCGTACTCGGAGTCTCCCTTTTTCTCTCCCTTGTTGAAGCGAACGTTCTCCAGCAACAGGACCTCGCCGTTCTTCAGTGCCGCCGACTTGGCCTTCGCTTCGTCACCGATCGTGTCTGCGGCAAAGTGAACCGGACATCCGAGCAACGCCTGCACACGAACAGCCACGGGAGCGAGACTATAGATTGCATCAGCCGCCGGATCCTTGCCTTCCGGTCGGCCAAGGTGACTCATCAAGATGACTCGACCACCGCGATCCAACACAGACTTGATGGACGGCAGAGCTTCTGTGATGCGGCGGTCGTCAGTGATCTGTTGCGCGTCGTCCAAGGGGACGTTGAAGTCGCATCGCATGAGAACGGCTTTGCCGGAGACAATGACATCGGCAATAGTCTGCTTGGCCATGATCGAGAGAACTTTCGTTGATTCTGAAGGGCTAAAACGAGGTGCAGGGGTCGCAGTTTGTCGCACCGTTCCGAGCAAGAACTGCTCAGCGAGGCGACTTCGGGACGGTATGTTAGAGGCGACCCGAATGACTGCCAAGCGACCGACCAAGGGTGCAGACCTCAGTAAACCGAAACTCAAGCGAGAGGTGGGACAAGCCTGCGACACTTGACTACGCTGATCGGCATTGCGACATCCGTCGCCACGGCGGAACGTACCTGCCTGTCAGGCCAATGCGGTGTGTTTGGCAGACTCCACACACCCTAGGTGTCTGTCCGGATACCCGTAGGGTGGGCACTGCCCACCACAATCGGTCGCTGATGGTGGGCAGTGCCCACCGTACGGAAGGTATGGCCTTCGACTTTCCGGACAGACACCTAGTCTCTCATCTTGATGAACTGAATCTCTTAGAGATTGGACCCACTTCAGTGAACGCGCAAACTCTCCAAGAGCTACTTCATCGCTTTCAGGCCGGTGGCATTGACTGGCTTACGGTCGAGCGGGAATTGAAAGCCACTTATTCCGGAACGGCCCCAACGCCGGAGGCACTGGTCGATCTGGATCGTGTCCGGCGTTGCGGCTTTCCCGAGGTGGTGTATGGCACGGGGAAGACACCGCTGGCCGTCGTCGATGTCTTTCGTGCGCAGCACCAAGCGGGACAAAACTCCTTCGCCACGCGAGTCACCGCCGAACAGGCCGAACTTATCTGCCAAGTCTTTCCCACGGCGCGACACAACGAGATCGCGCGGACACTGACTCTCATTCACACCGCGATGGAGACTCGTGGCAAGGTGGCCGTGGTGACGGCCGGAACCAGTGATCGACCGGTCGCCGAAGAAGCAGTCGAGACTGCGCGATGGATGGGCTGCGCGGTGAACGTCATCGTCGATGTGGGAGTTGCCGGGCCACAGCGATTGTTGACTCAGCGCGAACGGTTCGCCGCCGCAGACGCCATTGTTGTGGTGGCCGGAATGGAGGGAGCCTTGCCGTCCGTTGTCGCTGGCTGGGTGGCCGTGCCCGTGATCGCCGTCCCGACGAGCGTCGGTTACGGCGCGAACCTCGGTGGATTCGCAGCCCTGCTCGGGATGCTGAATAGTTGCGCGTCGAACGTGGCGGTCGTCAACATCGACGCGGGCTTCAAGGGGGGCTATCTCGCGGGAATCATCGCTCGCCAAGCTTCGGCCTCGGTGTAGCAGGCGACGATTCGCGATCGCACGAAGTCGATCAACGCTTGATCCTGATCGCGGCCCGCGAACTGAGCGATTTCTTCGACGGTGATCGGTTCGCCCACGACCACGCGGACACGCACCGGCTTGAGGAACCAACTCTGCCGACCCAAGGCTTGGAACGCACCGGCGATTCCGACGGGATAGATCGGCAGCTTGGCTCGACGAACGATGGCCACGAAGCCCGGCTTCAACTCACCGACCGCACTGGTCTCCGTGCGAGTTCCTTCCGGAAAGACGCCGACGAGAAAACCGTGCTGCATCCGCCGAATGGTCTCGCGCAGACTGGCCGAACTCGCAGCCTCGCGACGAATGGGCATGGCGTAGGTATTCCGTAGGATCCAGCCGATGACGGGGACTCGAAACAGTGAGTCTCGCGCCAGAAAGCTGATCGGACGATGCAGCGGCAACCCAATCAGCATCGGGTCCAAAAAGCTTTGGTGATTGGCGAGGATCAATCCTCCCGCCGCAGCGTCCAGACGTTCGTGACCGCGTGCCCGATAGCCGAGCCAAAAACAGAAGATGCTCTGCATCACGAACTGAAACGTCCGCCAAACAACATTGCGAGACATCGGTGGCGGAAGCGGAACGGGTTCTGGCAACTGAGACATCCGTAAGCTGCTTGCTGATCGAAAGAGTGAGTGTGTGGCGGTGAGCCTCGCGGTTCTAATCGAGACCACTGTGAGTTGTCACGGGAGTTGGCTGACAATGGTTAGAGGACCGCAAGTGGGCCGCAATCGGCGCGAGCATCGACAGACTTCAACGATCGGCGGTGTCGTGGTTAGAATCCCGCTCGCTTTTGGTCACTCGTTTCTCACCTCTCTTTTTCTCAACAAGGACTGCAACATGACTGTTCGATCGACGGTGTGGGTTTTGTCGGCAATGTTCGTGAGTGCCTCCGTCGGCTGGGCGGCCGATGCGGCCAAGCCCAAGCCGCTCAAGGCACTGCTCATTACGGGGGGATGCTGTCACGACTACGGTCGGCAAAAGGAGGTTTTGAAACAGGGGATCGAGCAGCGGGCAAATGTCGAGGTCAAGTTGGTTCACACGGACGATAAGACCACCAAGGCGCGGTTCGAGATGTACGAGAGCGCCGACTGGGCCAAGGGCTATGACATCGTCATTCATGACGAATGCACCTCAGACGTAACCGAGCGTCCCTATGTGGACAACATCCTCAACGCGCACAAGAACGGTGTCGCGGCGGTGAACCTCCACTGCGCGATGCACTGTTACCGCGTCGGGACCGACGAATGGTTTCAGTTCGTCGGGATTCATTCGACCGGCCACGGTCCACAGAAGCCGATCGACATCACGTTCATTGACCAAAAGCATGGCGTGAGCAAAGGGCTGGAAAACTGGACGACCGTCAACGAAGAGCTTTACAACAACGTCCGTCTGTTCGAGACCTCAAGGCCACTTGCACGCGGTCGGCAAGATACCGGCAAGAAGGTCGATGACTTCGTGGTGGCGTGGACGAACGAGTTCGGCAAGTCGCGCGTCTTCAGCACGACACTCGGCCACAACACCGACACCGTCGCCGATGCTCGTTACCTCGATCTCGTCTCGCGCGGACTCCTCTGGTCCGTTTCCAAGCTGACCGATGACGGCCAGCCGATGCCCGGTTACGAAGGGACCGGCGTCAAGCCGATCGTCCTCGATGATCTCAAGCCACAGCCGGACCCCAAGGCGTCCGCCAAGTAAGGACAGGTCGCCACATCGTTGCCCGACGAGACGAATTGGCCATCGTTGCCAGCGGGTGGCGGCTTTGGAACGCGCCAGCGAAATCCAAGACCGCGAGCGGTGTGCTCCGAAGACTCCACGCACCCAACGTCCATGTTTCTCCTGATTCACTTCGATTGAGGACTGCCACAGATGGTTAAAACGGCTTCCACCATGCTGCCACTCGGAACGGATGCTCCGCCGTTCTCGTTGCCGAACGTCGATGGCCGGATTGTTTCGTTGAGTGACTTCGCGTCGGCGAAGGGCTTGCTCGTGATCTTCATGTGCAACCATTGTCCGTTCGTGAAGCATCTGCGCACGGCACTCGCCGAATTCGGGCGCGAGCTTCAGGCGCAGGGGTTAGCGGTGGTTGGCATCAGCTCAAATGATGTGGCGACTCACCCCGGTGATAGCCCGGAGCTGATGGTCGAAGAACATCGCTCGGCGGGTTACTCGTTCCCTTATTTGTTCGATGAGCAGCAGGAGGTTGCTCAGGCTTATAAGGCCGCTTGTACTCCCGACTTTTATCTGTTCGATGGAGTTCAATCGCTCGTCTATCGAGGCCAATTCGATGCGAGCCGCCCGGGCAACGGCAAGCCGGTCGATGCTGCTGACCTAAGACTTGCCGTTGAAACGCTGCTGGCAGGCAAAACTCCGTTGATCGAGCAACGGCCGAGCATCGGCTGCAACATCAAGTGGATCGCCGGAAACGAGCCGGACTATTTCACCGGACAGTCGGCAGTGGAATGAATTGTCAATGTGCGAGACAACGTGACCTCGCGCAGCCAAGCGTGGGCGTTGGGGCGCGGCCCTGACGTTGTTCACGTGATCGACAATTCGCCCACAATTGCAGCCACGCCTTTGGCTTTGAGACTTTACAGACGAGTTCGCTCCTGACTGTGCGATACACCATCGCAGCAATCAGACGACCGACACAGACATGTGCCTTTGATTCAAGCATCCCTTTCTGCGAGGAAATTTACGGTGAGAGTTGCCAACCATTGTTTGATACTCGTTATGCCATTTGTCATCGGATGCGGTTCATCGACCGCACCTGTCGGATCGCCCACCCAATCAACGGCAACCACCGCCGTGACGGTCACTCCGCCGTCAGACCCTCTGGCAAACAGCGTTTTGTTGGAAGGTGGAGAGAGTTTCGACGGGAAGGCATTCAAGCTCAAACTACCCAAGAGCTGGATCGTCAAGCCGGAGAATGTCGTGGCGCTCCATGCGCGGGCCACCGACACGGAGCTGTTTCCCAATATAAAAGTCGCGATTCTAAAGCCACCTGCCGGCACGACCGTGGCAGCGGTAGTGAATGCTTCCAAAGACTCGTATCTCAAAAATGGAACGGTGGAAGAAGTGAAGGAGGTCACTCTTGTTGGTCTCCCGGTTCATAGGATGTTGATGACGCAAAACTTACCTGGCAATCTAAATAGACAACTGAAGTACTTTATCCCAGCCGGATCGCGCATTCTGATATTCACAGGTCAAGGAACACCCGAGACCTTTGAGACTCACCTTCCGTTGTTCGAGGCGGTGATTCGCTCGCTCGAAGTCGTCCCGATGCAATGAAAACCTAGATACTTCGCGCGGCGTCAGCGAGGGATTCCGTGGTCTGGCGTTTTGCGTCAATCCGTTGCTGACGCTGCGGGCTACTAGAGCAAGTGCCATTGGCCGGAACGCTCCCCCACCCGATTGTCGAATTCATGCTGATATAAGAATAGGACCGGATTCCTGATGCCGTTTGCTTCTGCACTTTCCAATCGTCCGAACTTGGCGGCTGCGATCGAAGAGACCGGTCTGGCGATTGCTGCGGGTTTGGGAGGCGTCGCGCCCGACTTGGCCTTCGTGTTTGCGTCACATCACTACGCGGCGCGCTTCGGCGTGTTGGCCGCGAAGTTGAAGCAGGCTCTGGGCGCGAAACTTTTGCTCGGCTGCACGGGTGAAACGGTCGTCGGCGGCGAGCGAGAATGCGAGGACGGTCCTGCACTGTCAGTCTGGTGTGCGGTCCTGCCCGGCGCAACGCTCGCGCCATTCGAGTTGTCGTTCGAGCAAACGCCCGACGGCTTACTCTGCACCGGATTGCCCGAGGACTTGGCCGAACATCGGCTGGAGACGCGGGCGGTGTTCCTATTGGGCGAACCGTTCACGTCGTCGCCTCAGACCGTGATCGATCTGGTCAATGACGAGCTTCCCGGCGTGCCGCTCTTGGGAGGCATGGCGAGCGGTGGCGGTCCCGGCGTGAACCGACTGTTCTTTAACGACCGCTTGCTCGAACACGGTGCGATCGGTGTGGTCCTGCGTGGCGGGCCGCGTGTGACGAGCATCGTCTCACAGGGCTGCCGTCCCATTGGAATGCCCTTTATCGTGACGAAGGCGGAACGGAACATCATCTTTGAACTCGGCGGCGTGACGCCGCTGCAACGTCTGCAATCTCTCTATCCAGAGTTACCGAAGCGCGATCAGGAGTTGGTCGAGCGCGGCGTGCATCTCGGCGTGGCGATGAACGAATACCAAGACAGCTTTCAGCGCGGGGACTTTCTGATCGTCAACGTTCATGGAGCGGATCGTCATAGCGGAGCATTGGCCACCGGTGGACTGATGCGCGTGGGTCAGACTGTGCAGTTCCATATTCGCGATGCCGAGACGGCCGATGAGGACCTGCGGCAACTGCTTGATCGTCACCGCAGAGCGGGATCGAGTTCGCGCGGGGCGCTGCTGTTCAGTTGCAACGGTCGTGGGTCGAGAATGTTTTCCGATCCGAATCACGATGCCCTCGCCGTGCAGCAATGCTTGGGTCCGATGCCGCTGGCCGGGTTCTTCGCGCAGGGTGAGCTGGGACCGGTTGGTGCTAAGAACTACATCCACGGCTTCACCGCCAGCATCGCGCTGTTCGAGGACGCCTGACCATGCAATTGCTGCGACGCTTCCCCATACCGGTCGATTGTCGCGGAGGCTACGTTTCGATTGGCAACTTCGATGGAGTTCATTTCGGTCATCAGTCGATGCTCAACGCGCTGACCAGTCGCTCACGTGCAGACGGCGTTTCGGCGATTGCCGTCACGTTCGATCCGCATCCGATCGCGTTGTTGCGGCCCGAAGCGACGCCCCCGCCGCTCACATCGATCGAACACCGCGCCGAGTTGCTCGGCCGATACGGCGTCGATCTGGTGCTCGTAATTCCTACTGATCGGCAACTCCTCACGCTCACTGCCGACGAATTCTTCGACACCGTCGTGCGCGGCGAACTGCGCGCGAAGGGACTCGTCGAGGGGCCGAACTTTTTTTTCGGACGCAATCGCTCGGGCAACATCACCGTGCTGAGGAGTCTTTGCGCGGCGCACGGTTTGTCGTTCGATGTCGTGCCCCCCGTCACCGTGGATGAACAGTTGGTGTCGTCGAGTGTCATCCGTTCGCTGATCGAATCGGGCGACATCGGCCACGCAGTGAGATTGCTCGGCCACCCGTATCGCGTCCGTGGAACGGTCGGTCGAGGAGCAGAGCGAGGTCGCACGCTCGGCTTTCCCACGGCCAATCTGTTCGATGTCCCGACGCTCACCCCCGCGAATGGTGTCTATGCGGCACTCGCTCAGCTTCCGTCGCATCGTCACGCCGCTGCCGTTCACATCGGCCCTAATCCGACGTTCGGTGAAGCGGCGCGGAAGATTGAAGTCCACATTCTCGACTTCACCGGCGACCTGTACGGACAGCCGCTGGAGATCGACTTCCTCGACCGCGTGCGCGATGTTCGACGCTTCGACTCGGGGGATGAACTGCGAGTACAACTGGCCCACGATGTCACCGCTGTCCGAGCCACGGTGAACATCGCGGGATAGGCTTCCAGTTGAAAAAGGGGCTTTGAAGTAACCCGAAGTTTGAACGAGGGACGTGTTTTACGAAGGTTTCGCAACACCACCGTCCCTCGCTCACGCTTCGGGTTACTTTTCAACAGGCTGGAAGCCGATCCCACGGTTTATTCCCGTTCGATTTCAACCTCAGCCAAAGGATTCGTCGATGTCATCCGTCCCTGCGGGCAAACGTGTTTGGAACTGTCCCGACTGCGGCAGCGAAGTGCTGCTGTCGGTGACGCAGCTCGATCCGCTGGCGTGTCCGGCCTGCGTCACGAAGTTGAAAGGGGGCGGCTCGCCCACGAGTGCGGGTTCGGGAGCAACCGGTGGCACGGTCGATCCCCTTCAAATGGTGCTGGCTCAACCGATGAGCGTGAAGCTGGCCGCCGTCGGCATCGCGGGTCTCTTGATCGGACTGTTGCTGGGGCTGTCAATCGGCTTCTTCGCCGGTCGAGCCACCGCGCCGCAGTCCATTGCTCCGTCGCGAGGATCGGCATCGCCCGACTCACCGTCATCGCGATCCACCTCCCGTACGAGGAATGTCGAGGCAGAACCGACCGTTGAAGTGGAAGACGATCATCCCGACGAATCGACTCGTCCCGGTCCTGGTTACAAGTGGGTCAAAGGCTACACACGAAAAGACGGCGTGAAAGTGAAGGGGCACTGGGCACGTGACTCGAACGCCCACAGGTAGCTGGTTGTCTCTCCTCGCGACGGAACTTTCAGCTAGAGCACTTGGAGAGTTGGTTTGCAGTGTTGTAGCCACGCTCGCCAGAGCGTGGAGGGGAGCGAACAACCACCTTCTGGCGAAGGTGGCTACTGAA